>NZ_DLTK01000086.1:12645-13089 GCF_002500885.1 Brevundimonas sp. UBA7838 | reverse complement strand
TTGCGCAGCGCCCAGGCCCAGGTCGCCCAGGCCCGCGCCGCCGAGGGAATCGCCCAGACCGGCGTCACCTCCGCCGTCGTCGGCCGCGACAGCCTGGCCGCCGCCGTCGAGAACGCCCAGGCCGCCGTGCGTCTGGCCCAGATCGACCTGGCCAACACCCGCATCGTCGCCCCCCGCGCCGGCCGTCTGGGCGAGATCGGCGTGCGTCAGGGCCAGTATGTGACGGCGGGAACCCAGCTGATGGGTCTGGTGCCGGACGTGGTCTGGGTCACGGCCAATATGAAGGAGACGCAGATGAAGAACATTCGCGTCGGCCAGCCGGTCGAGATCACGGTGGACGCCTTGGGTGGTCAGACCCTGCGCGGCCATGTCGAACGCATCGCCCCCGCCGCCGGGTCGGAGTTCAGCGTCATCCGCCCCGACAACGCCACCGGCAACTTCACC
>NZ_DLTK01000086.1:0-12483 GCF_002500885.1 Brevundimonas sp. UBA7838 | reverse complement strand
AACGCCACCGGCAACTTCACCAAGGTGGCCCAGCGCATCCCGGTCCGCATCCGCATCGACCCGAACCAGCCCGCCGCCGAGCGTCTGGCGCCGGGCATGTCGGTGGTGGCGAAGGTCAATACGGCCGGCTGACGGAACGCGCCGCTCTCCATCGCGCTACCTCTCCCAGCAACGGAGAGCACCATGGACCGCGAACAGACCAAGGGTCGTGAAGAGAACGGCGCCGATCCCGCCGGCAAGCCGGACGCCCTGACCTCCGACAAGGCGACGAAGGCAGTCGGTCAGGCCGAGCGCCAGAGCGCGGGACCGGACGGCCCGGACGCCGCCGAGATCGGCGACACCTTCAAACGCAAGCCCTGACGCCGGATCAGGCCGATCGCGGCGACAGGCTGGCGGCGAGCAGATGCACGTCGTGCGCCCGCATCCGTTCGAAGTTCCCCAGCCCCAGGGCCAGGGCGCGCATGATCTCGGTCTGGCGCGTATGTTCGGGATGGGCGGGCAAGGACGGCTCCGCCCGCGCCAGTTCCGCATCCAGTTCGGCCATCATATGGGCCAGGATTCCGTCGTTCATCTGATCCTCCATCACGCCGCCGACCGCCGCAGACGGTTAGATCACAAACGGAACAAATCCGGAACAAGCTGATCGAAGAAGGCTGTGGATGGCGCGGTCGGTTTGCAAAATCGTCCGGCTGAGCCTGCCGTTTAATCCACCTTAACCACAAGGATTCACCATAGTGGTCTCACTGTTGCGGGGCCGCGTTCCATGTCCGATCTGAAAACCCCTGTCCTCGCCAAGGACGTCATTTATCGTGGCGACTGCATCGAGGTGCTGAAAAGCCTGCCCGACGCCTCGGTGGACATGGTCTTCGCCGATCCGCCCTATAACCTGCAACTGGGCGGCGACCTGCTGCGTCCCGACAATTCCAAGGTCGATGCGGTCGATGACGACTGGGACAAGTTCGCCAGCTTCGCCGACTACGACGCCTTCACCCGTGCCTGGCTGGCGGAATGCCGCCGCGTCCTGAAGCCTGAGGGCTCGATCTGGGTGATCGGCAGCTACCACAACGTCTTCCGCCTGGGATCGGCGATCCAGGATCTGGGCTTCTGGGTGCTGAACGACATCATCTGGCGCAAGTCCAACCCGATGCCGAACTTCAAGGGCACCCGGTTCACCAACGCCCATGAGACCCTGATCTGGGCCGCCAAGTCGCGGGATCAGAAGCGCTACACCTTCAACTATGATGCGCTGAAGGCTTTCAACGAAGACACCCAGATGCGCTCCGACTGGACCTTCGCCCTGTGCACGGGCGAGGAGCGGATCAAGGACGCCGACGGCAAGAAGGCCCATCCGACCCAGAAGCCCGAAGCCCTGCTGCACCGCGTCCTGCTGTCGGCGACCCGCCCCGGCGACGTGATCCTGGATCCCTTCTTCGGCACCGGCACCACCGGCGCCGCCGCCAAGCGCCTCGGCCGCCATTACATCGGCATCGAGCGTGACGAGACCTACGTCGAGGTCGCCGAAACCCGCACCGCCTCGGTCATCCCTGCCCGCCCCGAAGACCTGATGGTCACAGGCTCCAAGCGCGCCGAGCCCAAAGTGCCGTTCGGCGCCCTGGTCGAGGCCGGCCTGCTGCAACCCGGCGACCGTCTGTATTGCCCAAAGGGTGAGCGCGAGGCGCGTGTTCGTGCGGACGGTTCGCTGGTTCACGGTTCGCTCAGCGGCTCGATCCACAAGCTGGGCGCGCTGCTGGAAAACGCACCGGCCTGCAACGGCTGGACCTACTGGCGCTTCAAGACCGACCAGGGGCTGAAATCCATCGACGCCCTCCGCTCGGAAGTTCGCGCCGCGATGTAAGCCGCTGCGACCGCGCGTCGCGTAAGCCACATCAATCACTTAGCCAGCAATCCGTCGCCAATACGTACGATTTCGCACACTCATTACGGGCCAGCGTCTCTGTAACCCCGCGAAACCTATGTAAAAATTAGTCAACTGCGATGGAACTTCGCAGTTGCGAGAACATTGATGTCAACGGCCCGCCAGGATGCGGTGTCGGAGCACATCACCATGAAAATCGCGCAGATCACCCCTCTGTATGAGGCCGTGCCTCCCAAGCTGTATGGCGGCACGGAACGTGTGGTGGCGCATCTGACCGACGCCCTGGTCGATCTGGGCCACGACGTGACGCTGTTCGCCAGCGCTGACGCCCAGACCAAGGCGCGGCTAGTGCCCGTACGCGATCAGGCCATCCGCCTGGATCCGGCGCCGTTGAAGTCCGATCTCGCCGCCCACCTGTCGATGCTGGGCGAAGTTCTGGACCGCGCCGACGAGTTTGACGTCATCCACTTCCACACCGACATGGTCCACTTCCCGCTGTTCCAGAAATATGCGGACAAGACCCTGACGACTCTGCACGGCCGTCTGGATATGAAGGACCTGCCCGGCGTCTACGCGCGCTGGAGCGAATTCGGCCTGGTCTCCATCTCCGACGATCAGCGTAAGCCGCTGCATTTCGCCAACTGGAAAGCCACCGTCCATCACGGCATGCCGGGCGAACAGTACATCTTCTCCCCGAAGTCCGAGGGCTATCTAGCCTTCCTGGGTCGCATCTCGCCCGAGAAACGCCCCGACCGTGCCATCGAGATCGCCACCAAACTGGGCAAGCGTCTGAAGATGGCCGCCAAGGTGGACGCCGCCGACAAACGCTATTGGGAAGAAACGATCCGCCCATTGGTTGAGGGCAATCCGCTGATCGAGTTCATCGGCGAGATCGGCGACCATCAGAAGTCCGCCTTCCTCGGCGGTGCCGAAGCCCTGCTCTTCCCCATCGACTGGCCGGAGCCGTTCGGTCTGGTGATGATAGAGGCCATGGCCTGCGGCACCCCGGTGATCGCCTTCCGCTGCGGCTCGACGCCCGAGGTCATCGAAGACGGCGCCACAGGCTTCCTGGTCGACACGATGGAGCAGGCGATCGCTGCGGCCGGACGCGTCCATCTGCTGGACCGCGAGGCCGTGCGCGCGCGCTTTGACCTGCGCTTCTCCGCCACCGCCATGGCGCGGCGCTATCTGGACGTTTACGGCGACCTGCTGGCGCGCCGTCCGTTTGCGGAGACTGCGCTGGACGATGTGGTCACCCCGCTGCGTCCGCGTGAAGACCGCAGCTTCGCCGCCATCGCCTGAAACCAACTCAGTCGGAACATCGTTGCAAACTTAAGTTAGTAACGGCGTTCACCCAAAAGTTAAGCTTATCCATTACGGTCGTCCCAAATCGGGGCGACGACTATGCAATGGAGAGCGATGAAGCGGCGGCTGGCGCATCTGCGCCGGAATACCGCGGGCAACATCGCGACCTTCTTCGCCCTGTCCGCCATGGGCCTGACACTGATGGTCGGCCTGGCCATCGACATCAATCGCTATGTCTCGGTCAGGAACCAGGTGCAAGAAGCGCTCGATGCAGCAGCGTTGGGCGCTGCGGCCTCCCGCGCCCAGACGGTCAAGGAGTTGAAAGCGGTCAGCGATCCCTATCTGGAGGCCAATCTGAAGACCGGCCAACTGATCGACGGCTGGAAGACCGGCACCCAATATGTCGATGGCAAAATCGTCAGGGTGACGTTCAAGGGCGGGGTCAAACCCATCTTTGCGGGTCTGGCCGGCGTCAAACAGTTCGATATCAACGCACTGTCCGAGGCGACGCGTGGCGTGGCGCAGAAGATCGAGACTGTTCTGGTGCTCGATAACACCTGGTCGATGAGCGAAAAGGACAGCCGGTCGATCAAGCGGATCGATGCGCTGAAGACCTCTGCCAGTTTGCTAGTCAACGAGTTGATGGCGACCGAAAGCGACGAGGTCTCGATCGGCGTCGTGCCTTATGCAGACTACGTCAATGTCGGGATTGCCAATCGCAAGGCCCCGTGGATTTCCGTGCCCGACGACTATGTTCAGGAGCGCACCTGCACGACCAAGACGACATACAGCGGCGGCACGCCCTATCCTTGCACCACCGTGCGCGACGGCGTCAGCGAGACCGGCACCTGCTACAAGGATCAGGTGGTCAAGACGGTCACGGTCCCTCCCTATGCTTGCAACGTCAGCTACAAGTGGTTCGGCTGCGTCTATTCGCGCAACGTCGGCACGACGCGGCTGAACGACCAGTCGCCGGCGACGCCCTACAAAGGTTTCCTGACGACAGGCCAGAGCTGCCTGAATGCGGTCAGCCCCCTGTCCAAGAGCAAATCCAGCGTCCTGAACGCAATCAAGAACCTCGTCATCAATGTCGGCGGCTACAAACCCGAAACCCACATTCCATCCGGCCTGATCTGGGGCATCAATCTGCTGTCGCCTACCGCGCCGTTCCAGGAAGGCGGCGCCTACGACCCCGCCAACCGCACGCCGCGCAAGATTCTGGTGCTGATGACCGACGGCGTGAACACCCTGCGCTACCGCTCGTCCGACGGCGCGCACGTCGCCACGGTCAAACCCAATGAGCTGGCGGCGACGGATGCCGATTTCGGTTCGATCTGCACCTATGCCAAGTCGAACAAGATCGAGGTCTTCACCGTCGGCCTGAACGTGCCCACGCAGAACGGGCGCAATTTGCTGAGGACCTGCGCCAGCGATTCCGACCATGCCTTCCTGGCAGAAGACAGCGCCGCTCTGGAAGCCGCCTTCCGCGACATCGCGCGGTCCATCGGCGTCGTACGGCTGATCAAGTAAGTCTCTCAGGTCGCTTGGCGATGAAAAAGCACAGGTTCGCCTGAACTCGTCGGCGACTTGCCCATTAAAGTCTGCAAGCGGCCCCTGAGCGCCGCATTCGGGTGCGACACGTTCGGCCGAGGCCTCACAACGACGGGGAAGAGACCGCATGGACGACGCCTATTCCACTCAACTGACCGCCGGTGAATCGGTCGAGGCCACGGGTCTCGAACAGCTGATGGCGCTGAAGGAAGGCGACACCTTCCTGGTCGCCGACGGGTGGGGCGACATGAAGGGCGGCGCCGACGGCCTGTTCGCGGGTGACACCCGCGTCCTGTCGCGCTGGGCCATGACCGTCGGCCTGCTAAAGCCGTCGCGCCTGTCGTCCGGCGTCAGCCAGGACAACGTCTTCTTCTCCTGCCACACCACCAACCGTCCCCTGCCCCCGATGGGCGGTCGATCGGCCCCGGCTGGTGTCCTGCATATCGAGCGCCGGCGCTTCCTGTGGAACCGGCGGATGTTCGAGCGCATCCGCATGGTCAACCACGGGGTGGAGGACATCCTTCTGCCGCTGGCCTTCGACTTCGGCGCGGACTTCTTCGATATCTTCCAGGTGCGCGGCACGCCTCGGGCCAAGCGCGGGACGATCCATACGCCGACCACCGACGGTCGCCGCGTCACCTTCCGCTACACCGGGCTGGACGACGTGGATCGATCCAGCTGTATCGCCTTCTCCGAACCGCCCGCGCGCCTGACGCATCAGCGCGCCGAGTTCATGTTCAGCCTGCCCAAGGGCCGCTCCCTGGACCTGTTCATCGAGTGCGGCGTGGACGCCTGCGAGACACCGGACGCCGACCGTTGGCGACAGAACGCCATACAGGCGCGCCTGGCCATGCGCGCCAAACGCCGGCGCGGCGCCTCAGTGCGGGGTCCCCGCAGCCCGCGCTTCAACGACTGGCTGGACCAGTCGCGCGCCGACATGGCGCTGTTGACCACAGACCTGCCGACCGGCCCCTATCCCTATGCGGGCACGCCGTGGTTCTCGACCCCGTTCGGCCGCGACGGCATCATCTCGGCCTGGCAAATGCTGTGGCTGGACCCGTCGCTGGCCAAGGGCGTGCTGACCTATCTGGCCTCGCGTCAGGCGACCGAGACCTCGCTCTACCGGGACAGCCAGCCTGGCAAGATCATGCACGAGACGCGCGGCGGCGAGATGAGCGCCCTGCATGAGGTGCCGTTCGGTCTCTACTACGGCGGGGTCGACACCACCTGTCTGTTCGTGGCCTTGGCCGGTGCCTACGCCAACCGCACCGGCGATCTGGATCTGATCCGCAAGCTCTGGCCCAATCTGATCGCGGCCGCCGACTGGATGCGCGACTACGGCGACAGCAACAATGACGGCCTGATCGACTACCAGCGCGGGGCCGACACCGGCCTGTCCAACCAAGGCTGGAAAGACTCAGAGGACTCCATCTTCCACGCAGACGGCCGCTTCCCCAAGGGTCCAATCGCGCTTCTGGAGGTTCAGGGCTACGCCTTCGCCGCCTGGAAAGCGCTGGGTGATCTGGGCGAGCGCCTGCACGACGATCGCACGACCGAATGGCGGATGCGCGCCGAACAGGTCCGCGCCCTGGTCGAGGAAAAGTTCTGGATGGAAGATGAGGGCTTCTATGCCGTGGCCCTCGACGGCGACGGCCAGCAATGTCGCGCCATCGCCTCCAACGCTGGACACCTGCTGTTCACCGGCCTGCCGTCGCTGGAACGCGCGCGGCGCGTCACCAAACGCCTGCTGACCGCCGAGTTCCGCACCGGCTGGGGCATCCGCACCCTGGAGGTCGGACAGGCCCGCTTCAATCCGATGAGCTATCACAACGGCTCGGTCTGGCCGCACGACACCGCCATGGCCGCCGCCGGCATGGCGGCTTACGGCGAGCGCGATGCGGTCGCGCAAATCCTGGCCGAGATCTACGCTGCGGCCGCCCACTTCCACCTGCGGCTGCCCGAACTGTTCTGCGGCTTCCCGCGTGAGCCGGGCGAGCCGCCCATCGCCTATCCGGTCGCCTGCCTGCCCCAGGCCTGGGCGGCGGGATCGGTCTTCCTGATGCTTCAGGCGACCCTGGGCCTGTCGATCGACGCCTGGACCGAGACGGTCGATCTCTCTGACCCCGTCCTGCCCGCCGGTCTGGATCGTCTCAAGATCACCGGCCTGGAAGTCGGCGGCGCCGTTGTCGATCTGAATATCCAGCACGCCGACGGTCGCGCCGTGGTGATCCCGCATCACAAGCAGGGCAAGGTTTCGATTCGCACGTTGCGATAGGGGTCAGCCGAACAGATCGGGCGCGCTCGCCCGATCCAGCGCCTTGGCGAAGACCGTCGGCAGGGCGGCCCGCGCCGCCTCGATCGGCATCCAGTGATAGTCGCCGTCAGCATCGACGCGCGCGGTCATCACAGTCAGCGTCAGGCTGAAGTGGGTGAAGACGTGCTCCACAGCCCCCGCGTCGCGCCAGTCGGCCTCGACCGGCGCTGTGGCAACCGGCTCGCCGGTCGTCCAGTCGCTGGTCGGCAGGCCCAGCATTCCGCCCAGCAGCCCCTTTTCAGGCCGCGTCTCGACTGCGACCCGCCCCTGATCATCGATCAGCACATAGGCCGCGCCCCGCCGATGCGGTCGGTCCGCCTTCTTCGTCTTCATCGGAAACCGGGCCGGGTCGCCCGTGGCCAGACCCAGGCATTCGCTGGCTACCGGACAGGTCCCACACGATGGTGACTTGGGCCGGCAAACCGTCGCGCCCAGGTCCATCAGAGCCTGCGCCCAATCGCCCGGCCGCTCGTCCGTGACGAACAGGCCCGCCAGCCGCCTCAGCTCGGGCCGGGCGGCGGGGACCGGCGTTTCGACCGCGAACAGACGCGCCACGACCCGCTCGACATTGCCGTCCACGACATTAGCCGCCCGGTCGAAGGCGATGGAGGCGACGGCTGCGGCCGTATAGGCGCCCACGCCCGGCAGGGCGAGCAGCGCCGCCTCGGTGTCCGGAAACACCCCGCCATACTCGCCCGCCACCGCCCGCGCACACGCCAGCAGATTGCGGGCACGCGCATAGTAGCCCAGCCCCGCCCAGGCCCCCATCACCTCCGCATCCTCGGCCGCCGCCAGGTCCGAGACCGTCGGCCAGCGCGTGGTAAAGGCGTGGAAATATGGCGTCGCATGCGGCACGGTCGTCTGCTGCAGCATGACCTCCGACAGCCAGACGCGATACGGCTCCGTCCGCGGCGCGCCGACGGCCGCGCGCCACGGCAGGCTGCGCGCGTTGGCGTCGTACCAGGCCAGCAGCCGGGAGCGGATCAGGTCTATGTCGGGAGAGACGTCAGGCATCGGTCGCGCTATATAGACCCATGCGCCGCATGCTGCCCACAGACGCCGAGGCCCGCGAGATCCTGTCTCGACGCCGCACCCGTCCGGTCCCCCGACCGGCGCCGCGCGCGGGCAAGGCGCTGACGCCCCTGATCAAGAAGCTGGACGAGCAGTTCGGACGCGGCGCCGGCGCGCTGGAGCCCCGCTGGCGCGAGATCGTCGGCGATCGCCTGGCGCGCGTCACCCGCCCGCAGAAGCTGACCAAGGGCAAGGGCGGCCAGCCCGGCGTGCTGGAGCTGCGCGTCGCCGGCGCCGCCGCCCTGCTGATCCAGCACCAGTCCGAGGACATCCTGGCCCGCGTCAACCTGTTCCTGGGCGCCGGGACGGTAGATCGGCTGCGCATCGCCCAGGGTCCGGTCGCCCCTTTGAAGGAGGCCGCCGCCCGTCCCAAACGCAGCGCCAAGCCGCCGCCCCTGCCCGCCCAGGCCGAGGCCGATCTGGCCGCATCGATCGCTTCAGCCCCCGACGATCTGCGCGCCGCCCTGGCCCTGCTGGGCCGCGTCGCCCTGTCGCGCTCAGACATCAAGTCCGACTGAGCGCCGCGCCTTGGTTGGCAGTCGCCCCCCGGTGCTGTAGGAAGAGGTTGTAAAGCGACAAATATCCGCACGGCGCTTCCGGTCGCGCGCCTGTATTCCGAGTCCCGATGAAGCAGCAAGACGACTGGCGACTTACCGATGTCGTCGAACACGAAATCGGGCGTGGAGATCCGTTCGCCGCCGCCATACGCGGCACGCGCATGCCGATGGTCATCACCGACCCGCGTCGCGACGACAATCCGATCGTCTTCGCCAACAAGGCCTTCCAGGATCTGACCGGCTACGAGCGCGACGAGATCATCGGCCAGAACTGTCGGTTCCTTCAGGGGCCGAAATCCGACAAGGCCGCCGTCGCCAAGATCCGCGAAGCTCTTGAGGCCGGCGCCGACATCCACATCGATCTGCTGAACTATCGCAAGGACGGCAGCACCTTCTGGAACGCCCTGTTCATCAGCCCGGTGCGCAACGCCCAAGGGGAGATCGAATATTTCTTCGCCTCGCAGCTGAATGTGACCGAGCGGATTGAGGCCCAGGCCTATGTCGAAAAGCAAAAGGCCCTGGTCGAACGCGAAGTCGCCGCTCGCACCGCCGATCTGCAAGAGGCGCTCGCCGCCAAGACCCTGCTGCTCCACGAGGTCGATCACAGGGTCAAGAACAACCTGACCATGATCGGCTCGCTGCTGCGGCTGCAATCGCGCTCGCTGTCCGATCCGGCCCTGACCGCCACCCTCGACTCCATGCTGGAGCGGGTGGACGCCTTGGCGACCGTTCACCGCAAACTCTATCAGTCCGAAGACGTCACCCAGTTCGACGTCGGCGCCTTTACCAACACTCTGGTCGCCGATGTGATTGGCTCGACAGGACGCACCGATATCGAGGTGTCCGTCGATGTGGAGCCGATGTTCATTCCCTCGACCCATGCCTCGTCGATCGGACTGATCATCAACGAACTGCTGACCAATGCGATCAAGCACGGCTTCCCCGAGGATCGCGACGGCCGATTGATCGTCTCGGCCAAAAGAACGGAACAAGGCGGCCAGGTCGTTGTTCAGGACGACGGCCCCGGCATTCCCGGCGCTGCGCATCAGGGATTGGGCAAGACTTTGATCGGTCGTCTTTCAAAGCAGATCGGCGGCAAGACGCTGTGGCTGCCGGCCGACCCCGGAACGCGCGCGGTCGTCGACTTCCCCGTGAGCGGCTAGGTGCGCGTCGCCGGGCCTCACTTCGACATCCTGGTCGTCGAGGACGAGGCCCTGCTTGTGATGGACCTCGAGGCGATGCTTGAGGACGAAGGCCACCGGCTGGTCGGCGAGGCTATGTCCCTGAGCGAGGTCGAGTCGCTGTCGCTCGACGCGCCGCCCGACATCGCCTTCGTCGACATCCAGCTGGCGGATAACTCCAGCGGTCTGGACGTGTGTCGCCTGATCAAGCATCGCTGGCCGTCCACAGCCGTCGTCTTTCTGACGGCAAACCCCAAGATGATCCCCGAGGACTTCTTGGGCGCGCACGGCGTGATCCCCAAGCCCTTCTCACGGTCCGGCCTGCTGTCGGCGATGCGCTTCATTCAGCAGGGCATAAGCGATCCGCCGCCCCGCCAGGACAGGCCGCAAAGTTTCATCCCCGCACCGGCGATCGTTAGGGCCTGGGCGCGCGGATAGGGCGCTGTTGACAAAACTTCGCCGCACCTGTTCCAGACTAGTTCAGGGTTGCGCCATTCCCAGGGAATCGCGCGATCATCGCCAACGATCCGATCCGAGGAACTTTCATGGCCGACACTGAATCCCGCTTCGCCCGCATGAGCCGTCGTGCGGCCATCACCGGCGCCGCACTGGCGACCATGGCCCTGGCGGCCTGCGGCGGCGGCGCCAAGGGTGCGGCCGAGGGCGACATGGGTCTGGGCGCGCCCGAAGGCGCCAAGGTCACCGTGGTCGAATACGCCTCGGTCACCTGCCCCCACTGCGCCCTGTGGCAGAAGAACACTTGGCCGGCGTTCAAGGCCAAATATGTCGACACCAACAAGGTCCGCTACGTCTTCCGCGAACTGCCGACCCCGCCGGTCGACGCCGCCACCGCCGGCTTCCTGGTGGCGCGCTGCGCCGGCCCGGACAAGTATTTCGACGTGGTTCACCAGCTGATGGCGACGCAGCAGGAGATGCTGACGTCCTCGCCGCGCGACTGGCTGCTGCGCACCGCCCAGGCCGCTGGCCTGTCCGAGCAGCAGTTCAACGACTGCGTCACCGACAAGGACGCTGTCGCCGCCATGGAGAAGCGCGTGCAGGCCGCGCGCGCCCAAGGCGTGACCGGCACCCCGGCCTTCTACGTCAACGAAACCCAGGTCATCTCGCCCGGCGGCGAAGGCGCCAGCCTGGCCGACCTGTCCACCGCCATCGACGCGGCCCTGGCCAAGTAACCGAGGCCAAATCAGATGATGCGACGCGCCTTCATCGCCGCCGGTTTCGCACTCGCCGCCCTGTCCGGCGGCTTGGCGACGCCGGCGCTCGCCGCCGATGCGCCCCCGCCCGTCACGGCCCAGGATCATATCCTGGGTCGGGCGAATGCGCCGGTCACGGTGGTTGAATACGCGTCCTTCACCTGCTCGCACTGTGCGGACTTCCACAACACCGTGCTGCCGGCCTTCAAGGCCAAATACATCGACACCGGCAAGGTCCGGCTGGTTCACCGCAACCTGCCGACCGCGCCCGCCAATGTCGCCGCCGCCGCGGCTGCGGTCGCCCTGTGCGCCGCGCCCGAACGCTATTTCGACGTGGCGGCCGTCTTCATGCGCGATCAGGCCAACCTGCAGACCACCGGCGCCCAGCCCTGGTTCGCGGCCGGCATCGCCGCCAGCGGCAAGACCCGCGAGCAGATCGAGGCCTGTTTGAACGGCCCGACCATCCGTACGGCCCTCGACGCCCAGATCGAGGGCGCTGACAAGGCCGGCGTCACCGGCACGCCCACCTTCTTCGTCAACGGGACGATGGTTATGGAGCATTCGCTGGAGGCCCTGTCGGCCGCCATCGATCCGCTGCTTCGGTAGTCCGCCAGGACGATGCAGTTCCAGCGCCTCCGGCTCGTCGGCTTCAAGTCGTTCGTCGATCCGGCGGAGGTGCACATCGAATCCGGCCTGACCGGCGTCGTCGGCCCCAACGGCTGCGGCAAATCCAATGTCCTTGAAAGCCTGCGCTGGGTCATGGGCGCCAACTCGGCCAAGGCCATGCGCGGCCAGGGGATGGACGACGTCATCTTCGCCGGGGCGGCCGGGCGCCCTCCGCGCAGCCACGCCGAAGTCAGCCTGACCATCGACAACGCGGCGCGCCGCGCGCCGCAGCCCTTCACTGACAGCCCCGTGCTGGAGGTGTCGCGCCGCATCGACCGGGGACAGGGCTCGACCTACCGCATCAACGGCAAGGAGGTGCGCGCCCGCGATGTGCAGCTGCTGTTCGCCGACGCCTCCACCGGCGCCAACTCGCCCGCCCTGGTGCGTCAGGGCCAGATCTCGGAACTGATCGCCGCCAAGCCGCAGAACCGCCGGCGCATCCTGGAAGAGGCGGGCGGCGTCGCCGGTCTGCACACCCGTCGGCACGAGGCCGAACTGCGCCTCAAGGCCGCCGAGACCAATCTAGACCGGCTGGACGACATCGGCCGCGAGCTGGAGACGGCGCTGAACCGGTTGAAGCGCGAAGCCCGCCAAGCCGAGAAATACAAGAAGATCTCGGCAGAGATCCGCGCCCTTCAGGCCGCGCTGCTCTATGTGCGTTGGAACGACGCGCGCCTGGCCGCAGAGGCCGCCGCCGCCGAACTGCGCGACGCCGACCGGGCGGTGGCCGACAAGATCGGAAGAGCGGTTC
>NZ_DLTK01000009.1:895-12447 GCF_002500885.1 Brevundimonas sp. UBA7838 | reverse complement strand
CGGCTGGCGGGCTCGTGGTCGGCGGTGGGGTTCGCGCCCGCCAAGCGGCCGCCGGTGCGCCGCCTGCTGAATTCGCCCAAGGCGTCGATGCGCTATTTCATGTCGCCGTCGCGCGCCGCCGCCCATGCCAGGGCGAGCGATGGGCGGCTGATCTGGTGGGCGGGCAAGGAGAGCGAGGCGACGCGCCAGGCGGCGGCTGCATTTGACGGCCCGACCGTGCGGATGGAAGACGGCTTTATCCGTTCGCGGGGCCTGGGTTCCGATTTCGTCGGCGCCCTGTCGGTCGCCCTGGACGATCAGGGCGTCTATTACGATCCGTCGCGGCCCTCGCGGCTGGAAACCCTGATCGAGACCTCGGACCTGTCGCCGGTGCAGCTGGCGCGGGCCGCCGCCTTGCGGACGCGCGTGGTCGATGCCGGCCTGTCGAAATACAATCTGAGGGGTCAGGCGCCGACGGACTGGCCCGCCGATCGCGACATCTTGCTGGTCGTTGGTCAGGTCGAGAACGACAAGTCGATCCTGCTGGGCTGTGCGCCGGATCTGAACACCAACTCGGCCCTGGTGGAGGCGGCGCGGCGCGATCATCCGGACGCCTTTCTGGTCTATCGCAATCACCCCGATGTGCTGGCGGGCAACCGGCCCGGGCGGCTGGACGCCGGGGCCATGGCTTCGGTCGATGCGGTGGGCGACGGGCTGGATATCGTGGACTGTCTGAACGCCTGTCGCCGGGTAGCGACCCTGACCTCCCTGACCGGGTTCGAGGCCCTGATGCGGGGCAAGGCGGTGTCGGTCTATGGCCGGCCCTTCTACGCCGGATGGGGGCTGACCGACGATCGGCTGACATTTGAGCGCCGCAGTCGCCGCGCCGGCGTCGATCATCTGGTCCACACCGCCCTGATCGCCTATCCCCTGTATGTCACGCCCGAGGGCTGGCCCTGCGAGGCCGAGGATCTGGTGGACCGGCTGATCGCCGCGCGCGACCAGCCGACGCCCAAGGCGCCGCGCGGTCAGGTCCAGCGCTGGGCCGCCGGGATCATCGCCAGTCTCGACCGCAAGCCGCCGCCGTCCTATTGACGCGTTCTGATAGGAAACGGACTGTCATCAACAGCGAGTCTTTTGGACGCGCAATAGACTTCCTCAAGCAGCGAGGCCCCGCGGGCCGAGCGATAGGAACACCAAAGTGTCGAATGCAGTGATCGCCGCCACCGGCCTCTTCACCCCCGACCAATCGGTCTCGAACGCCGAACTGGTCGACAGCTACAACGCCTGGGCTGACGGCTGGAACGCCCGCCACGCCGCCCAGATCGAGGCCGGCGAGTTGGAGGCCAAGTCGCACTCCTCGCCCGAGTTCATCGAAAAGGCGTCGGGCATCAAGAGCCGGTTCGTGCTGGACAAGGCCGGGATCATCGACCCCGAGAGGATGGCCCCGAACCTGGCCGAACGCTCCAACGACGAAATCTCGATCCTGGCCGAGATGGCGGTCAAGGCGGCGCGGCAGGCGATCGAGGCCTGGGGCAAGCCGGTCAGCGAGATCGGCGCCGTCCTGTGCGCCGCGTCGAACATGCAGCGTGCCTATCCGGCCATGGCGATCGAGGTTCAGCAGGCGCTGGGCATCGAGGGCTTCGCCTTCGACATGAATGTGGCGTGCAGCTCGGCGACCTTCGGCATCAAGACGGCGGCGGACTTCATCGCCGGCGGCTCGGTCAAGGCCGTGCTGATGGTCAATCCGGAGGTCTGTTCGGCCCACCTGAACTTCACCGATCGCGACAGCCATTTCATCTTCGGCGATGTGGCGACGGCGGTGATCGTGGAGTCGTCGGATACGGCGGGACCGGGCGGCTGGGACGTGCTGGGCACGCGGCTGAAGACAACCTTCTCCAACAATATCCGCAACAACTTCGGCTTCCTGAACCGCAATGCGCGCGACACCGCGCATCTGGACAGCCCGGAGGCCGACGACAGCGTCCAGAACGACAAGCTGTTCATCCAGCAGGGCCGCAAGGTCTTCCGCGACGTGGTGCCGATGGTGTCGGACATGATCGTGGATCACGCCGGCGAACTGGGCCTGGATCCGCACGATCTGAAGCGGCTGTGGCTGCACCAGGCCAACATCAACATGAACACGATGATCGGCAAGAAGGTGCTGGGTCGTGAGCCCTCGGCGGACGAGAACGTCATCATCCTGGACGAATACGCCAACACCTCCTCGGCCGGGTCGATCATCGCCTTCCACCTGCACAACGACGGGTTCGAGGCGGGCGATACGGGGCTGATCTGCAGCTTCGGCGCCGGCTATTCGGCCGGGACGGTCTTCGTCAGGAAGCGCGCCGCCTGAAGCCTTAAAGCCGGGGCAGGAACAGGACGAAGTCCAGGCTCCACAGCCCCGGTCCATTGGCGATCAGCCAGATCAGGATGACCATCAGCAGGGTCTCGGGCAGGTCGAAATAGCTGGAGAGGCGATAGCCGAGGCTTGTCCCCTCCACCGACTTTGACGCGACCGTCACCAGGGCGACCAGGCTGATGATCAGCAGCACCAGGGCCGCCAGGCTGGTGAACAGACCCATGATAAGCAGGGCGCCGAAGGCGAACTCGCACACCGAGACGAACTTGGCGGTCTGGCGCGGCGCGGCGATGCCGGCTTCGACCATCGTCTTCTGCATCTTCTCGGCCTGGGCCGGGGTGAACAGCTTGTAGAAGCCGGACAGGAAGAACATTCCCCCGACCACGACCCGCGCGATCAGGGGCGCGATGTCCATCAGGGCCGGAACGCCCAGGCCGAGGCCGCGATAGAGGTCGATCATGGGGCGAAGGCTCCGCTTGGAATGGCAGAGCCTTCAATGCCTTACGGCCGCGTCGGTTGCTCGGCCCCGTCGCGTGGCGGATGCGTCGCCTTCCATTCCATGGCGCGGCGGATGCGGTTCTCAACGCTGGGGTGATCGTGGAACAGGAACTCCTCGATCGCCGACGGCGACGGCGCGCGGTACTCGGCGGTCTTGATCAGGGCCTTGGACAGGCCGTCCGGTTCATTGGCGTGAACCAGCGAGAAGTGGTCGGCGTCCTCCTCCATCGTGCGGGTCATGGTGGCGAAGACCGGGGTGCCCAGCACGCCCAGGAAAGCCAGCACCAGGGCCAGGACCGGCAGGCCCGCAGGGTCGGAGATGTCGCCCACGCGATCCGCCCTCAGCAGACGATGCGCCACCGGATACAGCCGGTCGGTCAGCCAGAAGGCCAGCACCGACAGGAGGACCAGAATGCCGACGGTCCAGAGAATGTGCGCCCGGACGTAGTGGCCCATCTCGTGGCCGACCACGCCCCGCACCTCGGCCAGATCCGCGCCCTGTTTAAACATGGTGTCGCTCATCGCCACCCGCGCCGTGCCGAACAGGCCCGAGACATTGGCGGTGTAGCGGTCAGACTGTTTGGAGCCGTTGTAGATGAAGATCTTGTCCGACGGCGTACCCGTCTGTTTGGCCAGGGTCACGACGGCGTCGCGCACCGGCCCGTTCGGCGCGGGCGTATAGGTGTTGAAGATCGGCTCGATCACCAGGGGCGCGAGCACCAGCCCGATGACGCTGAAGGCCGCCGTCACGCCGGCCGCCCAGGCCCACCAGAACCGACGCGCGCGCCGGATCAGGGCATAGATCGCCACGAGCAGCAGCGAGGTCGCCACGACCGAAATGGCTGCGCCGATCACGGCCTCGCCCAGCCAGCCGCCCAGGGCCTGGCTGGTCAGTCCATACTGTTTCTCTCGCCACCAGCCCTGATAGATCGCCCACGGCAGGGTCAGCGCCCAACTCATGGCCGAATAGACCAGGGCGACGGCGAAACTGGCCAGGATCGGCCGACGGCGGCGACGTTCGATCCGGCTGCGGATCGCGACCAGCAGGCCGGTACGCACGATGATCCAAGCGACCAGGGCCGAGACCAGGAAGCTCCACAGGATCAGCCAATGCGAACCGTGGGTATAGGCGATGGCCCGGGCCGTTTCCTGGGGCGACAAGGTCGCCAGCCAATGGGCCGTCGCGGCCGCCGGATCGAAATTCGTCATGGTTTTCTCCCTTGAGAGAACCAAACCGCGCGACCCGCGTTATGTCAGGTTAATTCGCATCCATGATGATTCTCGCCCGGCCACGCTTGAATCTTTCACGACTTTTTGTCACGCATTCTCCTGTCGAGAACAGGGGATGTCCCAGATGGCTCACAAGACGCCCAAGCAGGTCCTGGAAAGCTTGGCTCATGATATCGCCACCGTGTTGAAGAGCATGGGTGGCTCGGCGCATCAGAACATGGTGGTCGATTGCGTGGCGGCGATGAAGCGCCAGCGCGGCGAGGCGGTCAACCCGCCCGATCTTCGCCAAAAGATCATCGAGACCTTCGAATACTATCGCGACTGGTTCGTTCGTCCGTTCGGCGAAGGCTCGCAGCGTTGGGCTCTGGCCGGCGACTTCGGCTGATTTCACCGTCCTGAACGAAAAAGGCGCGCTCCCTGCGGAGCGCGCCTTCGTCGTTATGACTGATCGATCAGATCAGAAGCGACGGATGTAGCTGACCGAATAGGCGTCGGCTTCACCACCGTTGTCGCGGTAGTCGCGACGGGTCCAGTCGGCGCGCACGCCGTTGACGCCGTCCAGGTAGTAGTTGGCGCCGGCGCCGTAGTTCCAGCTGTCGCCGCCCACGTCGGTGTTGGCGCCCGGGAACTCCTGCTTCAGCTCGGTGTGGCCGTAGCCGCCGCGCGCGAACAGTTCCAGCTTGTCAGAGACCGGCACCTTGCCGACCACGTAACCGGCGGCGTCCCACTCATGCTTGATCGAGCCATCGACGCCGGCGACAGTGAAGTCGTCGTCCTTGACGCCGACCGAGGCTTCGGTCTCGACGGCCAAGTAACGGTTGAGGTTGACGCCCAAACGACCGGTCACAGCGCCCGTCGTTGCATTGTCGCCTTCAAGATGAGTGTAGCCCAGCGAACCGTAACCACGTGGCTCAGGATTGGTTTGAGCAAAGGCCGGGGCGGCGATTGCGGAAACGGCGACAGCGGCGAGAAGAATGTTACGCATTGTTTCTTATTAACTCCTAGATGTGATGACCGAGCCGATCATCAGCCCCATCCAGCGAGTGCTTAAATAGGTCACGGCGTCATCTGTTCCAGAAGCGGGAACACGCAACGAATGCCTGTGGACGCCGGGACACATACAGCGTTCCGCCAAGATCGGCGACTTTGTGGCGCCGCAGCAAAAAGGGCGGCCTCAACCGAGACCGCCCTTTCATCTTGCTATCCGTCATCCTCGGGCTCGACCCGAGGATCGGACATCAGACAGACTGTGCGTCGCCGTCATAGCACCAGCGGCGGAACCGCCGATCCTCGGGTCAAGCCCGAGGATGACGGGTCTTGGGTAGCTTTTAGCGGTCCTTCTCGCGCTCCACGTTCAGCGCGGCCTGGGCCGCCGCCAGACGGGCGATCGGCACGCGGTAGGGCGAGCAGGAGACGTAATCCAGCCCGGCCTGTTCGCAGAAGGCGATCGACGACGGGTCGCCGCCATGCTCGCCGCAGATGCCCAGCTTGACCTCGGGCCGGACCTTGCGCCCGCGTTCGGCGGCGATCTCGATCAGGCCGCCGACGCCGTCCCGGTCCAGGCGCACGAAGGGATCGGTCTCGAAGATGCCCTTGTCCAGATAGGCCTGCAGGAACCGGCCGGAATCGTCGCGCGATATGCCGAACGTCGTCTGGGTCAGGTCGTTGGTGCCGAAGCTGAAGAACTGGGCGTATTCGGCCAAGTCCCCGGCGCGGATGGCGGCGCGCGGCAGTTCGATCATGGTACCGACCAGATAGTCGATGGTCTGGCCCGTCTCCTCGAACACCGCCTTGGCCGTGCGGTCGGTCAGCTCGCGCAGATATTTCATCTCAAGGCCCAGGGCGACCAGCGGGTGCATGATCTCGGGCAGGGGCGCGGCGCCCGACTTCTGCTTGACCTCCAGCGCCGCCTCGATGATGGCGCGGACCTGCATCTCGTAGATTTCGGGGTAGGCGACGCCCAGGCGGCAGCCGCGGTGGCCCAGCATCGGGTTGGTCTCGTGCAGTTCCTTGGCGCGGCGCTTCAGCTTCTCGGCGTCGATGCCGGACGAGGCGGCCAAGGCGTCGATGTCTTCCTCGGTGTGGGGGATGAACTCGTGCAGCGGCGGGTCCAGCAGGCGCACCGTCACCGGCAGGCCGGCCATGATCTCGAACAGTTCGACGAAGTCCGACTTCTGGAACGGCGCGATCTTGGCGAGCGCCGCGCGACGGCCCTTCTCGTCGTCGGCCAGGATCATCTCGCGCACGGCGGCGATCCGGGTGTCGTCGAAGAACATATGCTCGGTGCGGCACAGGCCGATGCCCTCGGCGCCGAAGCCGCGCGCGGTCTTGGCGTCCAGCGGGGTCTCGGCGTTGGCGCGGACCTTCAGGCGGCGCACCTTGTCGGCCCAGCCCATCAGGGTCTGGAAGTCGCCGGTCAGTTCGGGCTCGATCATCGGCACGGCGCCGTCCAGCACCTCGCCCTTGGAGCCGTCGATGGTGATGACCTCGCCGGCCTTGAAGGTGCGGCCGCGCGCGGTGAAGACGCCCTTGGCCTCGTCGATGTGGATCTCGCCGGCGCCGGAGACGCAGGCCCGGCCCATGCCGCGCGCCACGACGGCGGCGTGGCTGGTCATGCCGCCGCGGGCGGTGACGATGCCGCGCGCCGCATGCATGCCGTGAATGTCCTCAGGGCTGGTCTCTTCGCGCACCAGGATGACCGCCTCGCCCAGACCCGACATACGCTCGGCCTCGTCGGCGTCGAAGACGATCTTACCGGTCGCCGCGCCGGGCGAGGCCGGCAGGCCGGCGGCGACCACGGTGCGCGCCGCATCGGGGTCCAGCGTCGGGTGCAGCAGCTGGTCCAACGCCGACGGCTCGACCCGGCTGATGGCCTCTTCCTGAGAGATCACGCCCTCGGCGGCCAGATCGACAGCGACCTTCAGCGCCGACTTGGCGGTGCGCTTGCCGTTGCGGGTCTGCAGCATCCATAGACGGCCCTGTTCGACCGTGAACTCGATGTCCTGCATGTCGCGGTAGTGGCTTTCCAGCTTGCCGACGACGTCGACGAACTGGGCGAACACCTCGGGCATGGCCTCTTCCATCGAGGGGGCGGTCTCGCCCATCTCCTCGCGCCCGATCCTGGTCAGGGACTGCGGGGTGCGGATGCCGGCGACCACGTCCTCGCCTTGGGCGTTGATCAGGAACTCGCCGTACAGGCGCGCCTCGCCGGTCGAGGGGTTGCGGGTGAAGGCCACGCCGGTCGCCGAGGTCTCGCCCATATTGCCGAACACCATCGACTGGACGTTGACGGCCGTGCCCCAGCTTTCGGGAATGTCGTGCATGCGGCGATAGAATTTCGCCCGGTCGTTCATCCAGCTTTCGAACACGGCGCCCACGGCGCCCCACAGCTGGTCCTTGGGATCCTGCGGGAAGGCATGACCCAGTTCACGCTCGACCACGGCCTTGTAGTCGGCGACCACCTTTTCCCAGTCGGCGGCGGTCAGGTCGGTGTCGACCGTGACACCCAGGCGATCCTTGTGCTGGTCCAGCACCTCTTCGAAATCGTCGTGGCTGAGGCCCAGCACGACGTTGGAATACATGGTGATGAAGCGGCGATAGCTGTCGAAGGCGAAGCGACGGTCGCCCGACAGCTTGGCCAAGCCCTCGACCGTCTGGTCGTTCAGGCCCAGGTTCAGCACCGTGTCCATCATGCCCGGCATGGACGCCCGCGCGCCCGACCGCACCGACACCAGCAGCGGGTTATCGACATCGCCGAAGGTCTTGCCGACCACGCCCTCGACCTTGGCCAGGGCGGCCTGGACCTGGGCGTCCAGATCGGCCGGATAGGTCTCGTTGTTGGCGTAATAGTGGGTGCAGACCTCGGTGGTGACGGTGAAGCCCGGCGGAACCGGCAGACCCAGCGACGACATTTCCGCCAGATTGGCGCCCTTGCCGCCGAGAAGGTTCTTCATCGACGCGTCGCCGTCGGCGGAGCCTCCGCCGAAGCCGTACACCCACTGAGTCATCATGCAGTCCCTGAGCTTTTCGGATCGTCCGGCGGGTTGGCCCCGCTCGCACATGCAGCATGATCTAGCGCGTGAGAGCGGCCTTGACCATTGCGGATGTAACAATGCGTGAGGGGGTGGACAGTTTCCTAGCGACGCGCGCGCACAACCTTGACGTCATCGTCTCCTCCCCATGAAATGGGGAGGGGGACCGCGAAGCGGTGGAGGGGTTCTTGACGCACGAAGGCTCCGTCTCGCGCGCCCGCATCCTGCGCCGCGCCCTGACCCCGCCCGAAGCCCGACTGTGGGTCCACCTGCGCCGCCGTGCGCTGGATGGGCTGAGATTTCGCCGCCAGCATCCAACGGGCGTCTATGTGCTCGACTTCTATTGCGCCGAGGCGATGTTGGCCGTCGAGGTGGATGGCGAAAGCCACGAAGGCCGAGGCGAACATGACGCCCGACGCACACGCTGGCTTGCGACCCAGGGCATTGCGGTCATCCGCGTCTCGGCCGAACAGGTGCGGGTGGACCTGGGTGACGTGCTTGATTTCATCGCCGACAGGGCGAGAGACCGAATCCGAGGCTAAGAGCCCCTCCACCGCTACGCGGTCCCCCTCCCCACAGGTGGGGAGGAGACGATGCGGCGAAGTCCCGTCTCCTCCCCATTCCATGGGGAGGTGTCTCGGAGCTCAGCGGAGAGACGGAGGGGTTCTGCCCTACCCCGCGATCTGGCCGAAGTCGGCGACCTGGCCCATCACGTCGCGGACTTGGCCCAGCAGTTTCAGCCGGTTCTCGCGTTCAGCGGGGATGTCGGAGTTGACCAGAACGTCGTCGAAGAAGCGGTCCACGGGCGCGCGCAGGCGCGCCAGGGCCGTCATTGCGGCGGCGAAGTCCTCGGTCTCCAGCGCGGCCTCGACGGCGGTGCGCGCGGCGCCGACGGCGAAGGCCAGGGTGGTCTCGGCCTCGGGCTGGTTCGGCAGGCCGGTCTGGACCATGCCGGTGGGCAGGGGGCCCTTCTTCTCCTCGGCGCGCAGGATGTTGGAGGCGCGCTTAAAGCCGGCCAGCAAATTGGCCCCGTCGTCCGTGGCGAGGAAGGTGGCCAGCGCCTCCACCCGACGCACGATGCGGACGAGGTCATCGTCGCCCAGAGCGAAGACGGCGGCGACGAGGTCGTGGCGTTGGCCTTGGTCGCGCAGGAGCACGGTCAGACGGTCGGCGAAGAAGGCGGACAGAGCAACCGCTACATCCAAGGCGAGCATTAGCTCGTTGTCAGTGACGTAAACTCGCCCTTTCATGATCGCGGCCTTGCGAGCGGGTGCGAGTTGTTGACCTTCAACGCCCCTGGCTTCGGCAACATCGAGCGCCTCTAGCTGCTTAGCCAGGACATCGGCCCTCATGTCATCAAAGACATCCGTGGCAGCCGGGACAATCAGATCGGCCAACGAGGTCCGAACTCCGTTCTCCAGCACCAGACGGATCACGCCCAGCGCCGCACGACGCAGAGCGAACGGGTCTTTAGACCCCGTGGGCTTTTCGTCGATGGCGAAGAAGCCGACCAGGGTGTCCAGCTTGTCGGCCAGGGCGACGGCGACCGTGACGGGCGCGGTCGGAACCGTGTCGGCAGGGCCTTGGGGCTTGTAGTGGTCGCGCACGGCGTCGGCGATCGCGTCGGAATGGCCGGCGAGACGGGCGTAATAGCCGCCCATGATCCCCTGCAGTTCCGGGAATTCGCTGACCATGCCCGACAGCAGGTCGGCCTTGGACAGGCGGGCGGCGGTTTCGGCCTCGTCGGCGTCGGCGCCGACCAGCGGCGCAATCTCGCGCGCCAGAGCAGCGATGCGCTCGACGCGCTCGGCCAGGGTGCCCAGTTTGGCGTGGAAGGTGACGCCGGACAGTTTGGCGTTCCAGGCGTCGAAGCCGACCTTCTGGTCCTCGTCCCAGAAGAAACGCGCGTCGTTCAGGCGGGCGGACAGGACGCGGCTGTTGCCGGCGGCCAGGGCCTTGCCCCCATCGGTCGCCTCGACATTGGCGACGACCAGGAAGTTGGGGGCCAGGCCATCCTTGGACGGATCGCGAACGGCGAAATACTTCTGGTGCACCTTCATGGACAGGCGCACGACTTCCGGCGGCAGGGCCAGGAACTGCGGGTCCATATCGCCCAGGATCGGGGTCGGCCATTCGGCCAAACCCGCCACCTCGTCCAGCAGGCCGTCGTCATCGACAAGGGCCAGGCCGCGCGCGGCGCAGGCGGCCTTGGCCTGTTCCAGAATGCGTAGCTTGCGATCGGCGACGTCCAGCAGGACGAAGCTCTTTTCCAGTTGGGTGCGGTAGTCGACGAAGTCGCTGACCTTCAGCGGCTGGCCCGAGCCCAGGAAGCGGTGCCCCTCGGTGATCGCGTCGGATGAAATGCCGTCGATCTCGAACGGGACCACCTTGCCGTCGAACAGGCACAGAATGCGCTTGATCGGACGCACCCAGCGCAGCGTGCCGGACCCCCAACGCATCGACTTCGGCCAGGGGAAGGTGCGGACGACCTGATCCACCGTCTCGGCGACCAGATCGGTCGTGGCGCGGCCCTTGGACGACAGGACGGCGAACAGGACTTCGTCGCGCTCGGTTAGCTGATCGCGCGTCAGGCCGGTCTTGCGCAGGAAGCCTTCCAGCGCCTGTTCGGGGGCCGAGGCGCGCGGGCCCTTGACCTCTTCCTCGCGGTCCGGCGTGGCGGCGGGCAGGCCGTCTATGACCAGCGTCAGGCGGCGCGGACCGGCATAGGTCGTCAGCGCGTCCCACGTCAGGCCGGCGGCCTTCAAACGGTCGGAAACCATCCGCTCCAGGTCGCGCGCGGCGCCCTGCTGCATCCGGGCGGGGATCTCTTCGGAGAAGATTTCGAGGAGAAGTTGGGGCATCAGGCGGTTTTCCGCTCTTGTTCGACGTAGGCGAGGGCGCAGGCTTTGCAGAGTTCGCGGATGCGGCCGATGTAACTCTGGCGTTCGGCGACGGCGATGGCGCCGCGGGCGTCCATCAGGTTGAACAGGTGGCTCGCCTTCAGAACCTGATCGTAGGCGGGCAGGACCAGCGGCTGATCCTGCGGCCCGCGCATGTCCAGCAGGCGCTGGACCTCGCCCACCATGTCCTCGAACCGGCGTTTCAGCCCGTCCACGTCATAGCCGTGGAAGTTGGCTTCCGACTGCTGCCGCTCGTTCTCCAGGAAGACCTCGCCATAGGTCAGGCCCTCCTTGGTGAACTTCAGATCATAGACGTTGTCCACGCCCTGCACGTACATGGCCAGACGCTCCAGCCCGTAGGTCAGCTCGCCCGACACCACATCGACCTCGATGCCGCCGACGCCCTGGAAATAGGTGAACTGCGTCACTTCCATCCCGTCGCACCAAACCTCCCAGCCCAGGCCCCAGGCGCCGACAGTGGGGTTTTCCCAGTCGTCCTCGACGAAGCGGATGTCGTGCTGCGTGGGATCGATGCCCAGCGCCTTCAGCGAA
>NZ_DLTK01000009.1:574-720 GCF_002500885.1 Brevundimonas sp. UBA7838 | reverse complement strand
TCGACGAAGCGGATGTCGTGCAGTTTCGGATCGATGCCGATGGCCGCCAGCGAGCCGAGATACAGCACCTGAAGGTTGTCAGGGTTCGGCTTCAGGATGACCTGGTATTGGTAATAGTGTTGGAGGCGGTTGGGGTTTTCGCCATA
>NZ_DLTK01000009.1:0-374 GCF_002500885.1 Brevundimonas sp. UBA7838 | reverse complement strand
CGGCCGTCGCCGGGGCGTCGGCTGGGCTGCACATAGGCGGCCTTCCACGGCTTGGAGCCGAGCGCGCGCAGGACGGTGGCGGGATGTAGCGTGCCGGCCCCGACCTCGATGTCATAGGGCTGAAGAATGGCGCAGCCCTGCTCGCCCCAATAGCGGTGGAGCGTCAGGATCAGGTCCTGAAACGCGAGCGGCTCGGTCGAGGTGGTCAAATCGGGCTCGTGGGGAGGGGCTGCAAAAAAGACGGCGGACCATAGGGCCCGCCGCCTTCCGCTTCAACACGCTACCGAGCGAGCGCGTGGATGACACTGATCAGTTCGGGGTCGGTTTGGCTTCGGCCGCGCCGTCGGCGGCGGGATCAGCCGAATCGACCGGCG
>NZ_DLTK01000076.1:0-24877 GCF_002500885.1 Brevundimonas sp. UBA7838 | reverse complement strand
CGACCTTGCGTCCGGCGGGCGCGGGCGCGCGGCTGTCCAGCACGGCCTCAAGCGCGGTGCGCAGTTCGGCGATCCGCTGTTCCGAGGTGATCTTTCGTCCCTTGCGATCCACGACGTAGAAACTGTCCACCGCCCGCTCGCCATAGCTGGCGACGTGGGCGGAGCGGATGCTCAGGCCTTCGTCGTTGAACACGCGCGACAGGTCCGCCAGCAGCCCCGGTCGGTCGGCGCAGGACACCTCGACCACGGTGGCGACCTCGCTGGCGTGGTGATCGACCATGACCACGGGCCGGACCTCGAAGGCCGCCTTGCGCGCATTGCCGGCCGGATCGGGCGCTTGGCCGATGCGGCCCTCGCCCCGCGCAGCCTTTTCCAGCGCCTCGACCAGGACCTTCAGCCGGCGCGGTTCGGCCTGGCCGTAGGGCAGGCCCGCTCCGTCCTGAACGCGAAACACGTCCAGGACGACGCCGTCCTCGGTCGCCACCCGGGCGTCGGTCACGTCGGCCCCTAGCGCGGCCATGGTCTGGGCCAGGTCGGCGAACAGACCCGGTCGGTCGGCCGCTGCGATGGAGATTTCGGTGGTCTGGACCGTCAGCCCCTGCACCGGCGCGGTGGGAGCGCTCTCGGCGGCCGCGCCTGTTTCGCGCGCCCGCTGGACCAGGGCCGGATGCGCCGCCAGCGGATCCTCGCGCGCCACGTCATCGCCCCGGAACAGGGCGGCAACCTGGTTGTAGAGGGTGCGCATCAGCTGACCCTTCCAGCCGTTCCACACCCCCGGCCCCACGGCCCGGATATCGGCCACGGTCAGGACCAGCAGCATCCGCAGTCGCTCGGGATCGCCGACCAGTTCGGCGAAGGCGCGGATCGTCGCCGGGTCCGACAGATCGCGCTTCTGGGCATAGTCCGACAGCGCCAGATGGCTGCGCACCAGCCAGACCACCAGTTCGATCCGGCGCGGATCGACGCCCAGCCGCTCACAGGCCCGACGCGCGGCGATGGCCCCGTCCTCCAGCTGCCCCCGCTCGCCACCCTTGCCCACGTCGTGCAACAGCATGCCCAGCATCAGGGCTTCCATGTCCGAGATCAGATGCACGATCTCGCTGGCCATCGGGTGGTCGGTCTTCAGCTTGCCGCGCGCGATGTCGTTGATGATGCCGATGGCCTGAAGCGTGTGCTCGTCGACCGTATAGGCGTGGTACATGTTGAACTGGGTCTGGCCGACGATGCGCCCCCATTCGGGCAGGAACCGGCCCAGCAGGCCCGTCTCGTTCATGATGGTCAGGACGCGATAGGGCCTCTGCCCATGCGCCAGAATGTCCAGAAACGCCCGCGTCGCCGCCGGATCGCGCCTCAGCCAGGGCGTCACCAGCGACAGCGACCGCGTCACCGCCGAAAAGGCGTCCGGGTGCAGGTCCAGGTCATATTTGTCGGCGCAGACGAACAGGGTCAGCAGCTTGACCGGATCGGCGGCGAACACCTCCGGCCCCTCGACCGACAGACGGCCCTGGTCGATCCAGAACCCCTCGACCTCCAGCTTGCGCCGGGGGGCGGGCCGAAACGGCGCCATCAGCCGCGACAGGCCGTGCGCCGTCTTCTGGTGCCGCGCCTCCAGCTTGGCCGACATGGCGCGGGTCAGGGCGCCGACGTCGCGGGCGACCAGAAAGTATCGCCGCATGAACCGCTCGACCGCCGGTTCGTCGCCACGCCCGCGCCAGCCCATGCGCCGGGCCACCTCGGGCTGCATGTCGAACGTCAGCTTCTCTTCGGCCCGGCCCGCGATCAGATGCAGATGGATGCGGACCCGCCACAGGAAGTCGAACGCCTCGTCAGATGTCCGTCGCTCGCGCGGGGTGAACAGTTCGTCCATCACCGTGGCGCCCAGCCGGCTTTCGGGCGCCAGGGACCGGGCGATCCAGTACAGGGTGTTCAGGTCGCGCAAGCCCCCCTTGCCGTCCTTGACGTTGGGTTCGACCTTGTAGCGGGTCGAGCCGGCCTTCTCGTGCCGGGCGGCCCGCTCCTCCAGCTTGGCGGCGATGAAGGGGCGCGGATCGGATTTCGACACCATGTCGCGAAACCGGCCGATCATCAGCTGGGCCAGCGCCTCGTCTCCCGCCAGCGGACGGGCCTCCAGCAGGGTCGTCCGCACCGTCATGTCGGTGCGCGACAGGCTCAGACATTCCTCGACCGAGCGCACCGCCGACCCGACCTTGGCCCCCAGGTCCCACAGCACATAGAGGACGAACTGGATCACCTGCTCGCCGCGCGGCGTCGCCTTGGACGATCTCAGGAACAGCAGGTCCAGATCGGAATGGGGCGCCAAAACGCCCCGGCCATAGCCCCCGACCGCGACCAAGGCCAGTCGCTCGGCCTCGACCGGCGAGGTCGGCCACAGCGTCTGGGTCGCCACCCGCCACAGGCCAGCCAGCATCTCGTCGGCGGCGGCGGCGTACAGACGCGCCACGTCGCGGCCCTTCATGCCGCCGTCCAGCTTGCGCTCCGTCCGGGCGCGGGCGGCGTCATAGGTCTCGCGCAAAACGACAGAGACCGCCGCGCGCGGGTCTTCCGCGCGGGCGGCCTCGTCAAGGCGGTCATCCAGACTGGGCGAGGCGTTCATGTCAGCCGTCTATAGGCCGCATCCCACCGCACGTCAGTCAAGGATTGCTGACTACTCCGGGCGAACGCGCTTCTTGCGGAACGACGGGTTCAGCGTCTGCTTGCGCAGGCGGATGGACTTGGGCGTCACCTCGACCAGCTCATCGTCGTCGATATAGGCGATGGCCTGTTCCAGCGACATCTGGCGCGGCGGGGTCAGGCGCACGGCCTCGTCCTTGCCGGAGGCGCGGACGTTGGTCAGCTGCTTGCCCTTGATCGGGTTGACGTCCAGGTCGTCCCAGCGCGCGTTCTCGCCGATGATCATGCCCTGATAGGTCTTCTCGCCGGCGCCGACAAACATGATGCCGCGGTCTTCCAGGTTCCACAGGGCGAAGGCGGCGGTTTCACCGTCCGAGTTCGAGATCAGAACACCCTTCAGACGACCGGCGATCGCGCCCTTGTGCGGCTCATAGTGGCTGAACACGCGGTTCAGCACGCCCGAACCGCGGGTGTCGGTCAGGAACTCGCCCTGATAGCCGATCAGCGAACGCGACGGCGCCTTCAGGCTGATGCGGGTCTTGCCGGCGCCCGACGGGCCCATGTCGGTCATTTCGGCCTTACGGGCCGACAGCTTCTCGATGACGATGCCCGAGAACTCGTCGTCGACGTCGATCATGACGTCTTCGATCGGCTCCAGCTTCTCGCCGTTCTCGCCGGTCTGGAACACCACGCGCGGACGCGAAATCGAGACCTCGAAGCCTTCACGGCGCATGTTCTCGATCAGAACGCCCAGCTGCAGTTCGCCACGGCCGGCGACTTCATAGGCGTCGCCGCCTTCGGTCGTGGTCACGCGGATGGCGACGTTGGCCTCGGCCTCCTTCAGAAGGCGATCACGGATGACGCGCGACTGGACCTTGTCGCCTTCGCGACCGGCCAGGGGGCTGTCGTTGACCGAGACGGTCATCGAGATGGTGGGCGGATCGATCGGCTGGGCGGGCAGAGGCTCGGTGACTTCCATGGCGCACAGGGTGTCGGCCACGGTCGCCTTGGACATGCCGGCGATGGCGACGATGTCGCCCGCTTCCGAACCCTCGTCCAGGGCCTGACGCTTCAGGCCGCGGAAGGCCAGCACCTTGGTGATGCGGCCGCGTTCGATTTCCTTGCCTTCACGGTCCAGAGCGTGGATCGCCATGCCGGGAACGGCCTTGCCGCTCTCGATGCGGCCGGTCAGCAGACGGCCCAGGAACGGATCGCTTTCGATCAGCACGTCCAGCATGCGGAAGGGCTTGTCGCGGTTGGCCTGGACGGCGGGCGGCGGGACGTGATCGACGATCAGGTCGAACAGCGGGGCCAGATTGTCGTTGGGCTGGTTCAGGTCCAGCGTCGCCCAGCCGTTGCGGCCCGAGGCGTAGATGTGCGGGAAGTCCAGCTGCTCGTCCGTCGCGCCGATGGCGGCGAACAGGTCGAAGGTCTCGTTGTGGACGCGGTCCGGATCGGCGTGGGCGCGGTCGACCTTGTTGATGCACAGGATCGGGCGCAGGCCCATCTTCAGCGCCTTGGTCAGCACGAACTTGGTCTGAGGCATGACGCCCTCTTCGGCGTCCACCAGGATGACGCAGCCGTCCACCATGCCCAGGATGCGCTCGACCTCGCCGCCGAAGTCGGCGTGGCCGGGGGTGTCGATGATGTTGATGCGGGTTTCACCCGCCTTGCCGTTCCAGAGCACCGAGGTGCACTTGGCCAGGATGGTGATGCCGCGCTCTTTTTCCTGGTCGTTGGAGTCCATCGCGCGCTCGGTCTGCGCCTCGTTGGCTCGGAAGACGCCGGACTGGGCGAGCAGTTGGTCCACCAGGGTCGTCTTGCCGTGGTCGACGTGGGCGATGATGGCGACGTTGCGCAGGTTCATTTGAGTATCGCGAAAAGGCGCGGCCGGCATACGGGCGGCCGCTGGTCATGAAAAGGCATGCGGGAGGCGCGCGCCTCTTACAGGCATGTGGACAGAAAGACCAGAGCGGGCGTTCGCCGCGCTGATCGCCGCCTTACCGATATTTCATCCGCGACGCCGCATCTGACGCCGCTGACGGACGCCTCCCTCCTACGACGGGCCTGACGCAGGCCCATTCCGATGGGGAGATGACGATGGGTTTGATGATCGCAGCCGCGCTTGCCGCCGCCCTGGCCGCGGGCGAGGCGCCGGACATGCATGTCGATGCCGAGGGGCTGAACATGGCCCGACCGGGCGAGGCGATGATCCTGGCCGGCCGCATCCGCGCAGCCAGCCGTGACTGGTGCGCCGTCCATCGCGCGGTCCTGACCCCCGACAGCCTTGGCGACGCCAGCGCTCAACGCATGCATTTCGTGCGTGCGGGCGGCCAGACCGCCCTCAATCGGCGCTAGAGCGGCCGCAGCATATAGCGGGCGTCGGCGCCGTAGCTGGCCAGTTTGGCCGCCATGCCCTCGGCGGGCTGCTCGACGAAGCCGTGTCGTGACCAGAAGCCGACCGCGTCGTTGACCGCGACGAGGGCGATGGCGGGCCAGCCGTCCTCGGTCGCCTGTTCGGCCACTCGCTCGACGATGGCGCCGGTCACGCCCCCGCCCCGCGCCTCGGGGTGCAGGGCCAGATCGTGCAGATAGATCAAATCTGGCTGAGCGGGCAGGCCCTCGATCACCGTGTTCAGCGGCGGCGCGCTCTCGGCCTTCCACGGATAGGCGATCAGATAGCCCCGCGCGGCGCCGTCGCCCTCCCCCAGCACGAAACAGCCGCGCGGATAAAGCGCCAGCCGGTTTTGAAAACAGGCGCGATCCTCGAAATGGTCAGGAAACGACAGCCGCGCCACCTCCACCACCGCATCGATGTCCGTCGGCCGCATGGGCCGCCATTGCAGGGTCATCAGTTCACCTTGGACGGGTCTGGCAGAGCGTCAGGCAGGGCGGATACCGGGACGCCGTCGTCCTTCAGCTTCTTCACCTCGGCGGGCGTGGCCTCGCCATAGATTTCGCGCTTCTCGGATCGGCCCTCGTGGATGTCGCGCGCCTCGCGGGCGAAGGTGTCGCCGACGTAGTCGAAGTTGGCCTCGACATGGGCGCGGACCTCGCGGGCGGCGGCCATCATCATCGTCTGCATCTTGGCGGCGACGTCGGAGGCGGGATCGGCCTTGCGGGCGCCGCTGACGGCCGGGGCCATGATCGCCTTTTCGACCACGTGCGAACCGCAGAACGGGCATTCCACCAGCCCCCGCGCCGCCTGATCGTCATAGTCGGTCGAGGAGCCGAACCAGGCTTCGAAGGCGTGGGCCTGGTCGCATTTCAGGGCGTAGCGGATCATGGGGCGTCAAACAGCGGGCAGGAAATCGCGATCGTGGGTCAGGCTGGGCACGGCGGCGCGCGCCCTGGCCACGGCCTCCATGTCCAGTTTCGCACGCACGATGCAAGGTTCGTCGTGATCCGCCTTGGCGATGATCTCGCCCCACGGGCCGACGACGGTCGATCGCCCCCAGGTGCGGCGACCGTCCTCGTGCAGTCCGCCCTGCGCCGGCGCCAGGACGAACGCCCCCGTCTCGATGGCGCGGGCGCGCACCAGGGTTTCCCAATGCGCCTCGCCTGTCGGGGCGGTGAAGGCGGCCGGCACGGCGATCATCGAGGCCCCCGCCTTGGCCAGCTGGCGATGCAGGTGCGGAAAGCGGATGTCGTAGCAGATGGTCAGGCCCAGCCGACCCCAGGGCGTATCCGCGACCGCCGCCCCGTCGCCGGGCCTCACCGTCGCGCTTTCGCGATAGGTTTCGCCATTGGGCAGGTTCACGTCGAAGACATGCAGCTTGTCGTATCGGGCCGCGATCCCGCCCGACGCATCGATCAGCAGCGATCGATTGGCGGCGCGGCCATCTCCCGCCTGGCCAGACCGGACGATGGCCGAACCGATCAGCAGCCAGACGCCCAGTTCCGCCGCCAGACGACGCAGACCCAGAACGGTGACGTCCTCGTCCTGGGTCGTGATCGCCGCATCGCGCCGGTCTCGGCGTTGCTCCAGGACATTGGTCCCCTCGGGCGTCAGGATGAACTTCGCCCCGCCCGACGCCGCCTCGCGGATCAGGGGCTCGACATGGGCCAGCGCCGCTCGCGCCGTCGCCGGCGTGCGCGTCTGGATCAGGGCGATGTCGAGCCCGCTGCTCATGGATCAGGCGGCCAGAAGTCCGTCCAGCTTGCCGTCGCGATCCAGCGCGTGAATGTCGTCGGAACCGCCGACGTGCTGGCCGTCGATGAAGATCTGCGGGAAGGTCATGCGGCCGCCCGACTTCTCGACCATCTCGGCCTTCTTGTCGGGATCGTTGGAGGCGACGATCTCAGTATAGTCCACGCCCTTTTTCTTCAGAAGCGACATGGCGCTGAAGCAGTAGGGGCAGCCAGGCTTGGTGTAGATGACGACGTCGGCCAAGTTCAGATCTCCAAAATAAAATCCAGCGCCCTCAAGCAGCGAGCCGCCGCGAGACGAGCGATAGGGCGCTCTTCACATAGTCAGTTCACGGGCGTTTCGCACCCGCGCGATGACGGCGAGATCGACGGCGCGCGCTCCGGCGTCGATCAGGGCGCGCGCGCAGGCCTCTCCGGTCGCGCCCGTGGTCAACACATCGTCGATCAGAAGGATGCGTCGTCCCCGGATCCGACGCCGGCCCGCCTCGGTCAAGGCGAAGGCCTGCTTGACGTTCAGCCGCCGCCCGCGCTGGCTCTTGCCGCCCTGGCTGGTCGTGTGGGTCGTGCGGACCAGACCGTCGGGCAAATAGTCGCGGCCGGCGCGCCGGGCCAGCGGCCGGGCGATTTCGGCGGCCTGATTGAAGCGCCGCGACAACAGGCGAAACCGATGCAGCGGCACGGGCAGGATCACGTCCGCGTCTTCGACCAGATCGGCGGCGGCGCGCCCGATCCAGCGCGCGAACAGGGGCGCGAACTGCTGCTGGTCTCCGTGCTTGAACCTCAGGATCAGACTGCGCGACGCCTCGTCATAGAGGCAGGCCGCCCGCGCCCTCTCGAAGGCGTAGGGCTTGGCGATACAGGCGGCGCAGCGATCCTCGGCGAAGGCGCCGCCGTCAAAGTCGAAGGCTGCCCCGCAACCGTCGCAGACCGGCGCTTCCAGAAATCTGATCCGGCTCCAGGAGTCGGGCATCAGGCCGGCCGCAGCCGTCGCCTCACGGCTGTCGTGCGCCATCGGCGGCAGGATCAGGTCGGCCAGTCCCCGCCCCGCTCCACGCAAGTGACGCCCCGCCCCTTCCCAGGCGCGTCGCCAGCCCCCATCCTGTGCGTCCATGACCGCCCCCCAATCCCCTTCCGACGGCCCCCCGCGCATCTTCGACGCCGTTCGACGTCAGGCGCGGCTTGTGCGGTCCGCCTCCCGGTTCCCCCAGGCTGACTTCCTGCACGCCCGCGCCGCCGCCAACGCCGCCGAGAGCCTGGAAGCCATACTGCGCGATTTTCCCGTTACGGTCGATCTGTCCGCCCATCCAGGCGTGTTCGATGCGGCGGTCCGGTCCAGCGACGCCGCCGGCCGCGTCGGTACCATCCAGACGCCCGTCTCCCTGGCCCAGCGCGCAGCGCCGGGGGCGGACGCGCTGCCGCTGGCCGACGCCTCAACCGATCTGATCGTCTCCCTTTTGACCCTTCACTGGGCCAACGACCTGCCTGGCGCCTTGGCTCAGATCCGGCGCGCGTTGAAACCGGACGGCCTGTTCATCGGCACGCTGTTCGGCGCGGGCACGCTGAAAGAGCTACGCGCCGTCCTGACCGAGGTCGAGCTGGAGGAGCGCGGCGGCGCCCAGGCGCGGGTTTCGCCGTTCGCTGACGGCTATGACGGGGCGGCCCTGTTGCAGCGCGCCGGGTTCGCCCTGCCGGTGTCGGACGTGGATCGGTTCACCGTCCGCTACACCGACCTGTTCGCCCTGATCCGCGACCTGCGCGCCATGGGCGAGACCAATGTGCTGCACGGACCTGTTCGGCCGCTAAGCCGCCGCATCGTGGCGCGCGCCGCCGCCCTCTATGCCGAGCGCTATGGTCTCGACGACGGCCGCATCCCGGCGACGTTCGAGATCATCCATCTGGCCGGCTGGAAGCCCCACGACAGCCAGCAGAAGCCTCTGCCGCGCGGCTCGGCCAAGACGCGGCTGGCCGATGCCTTAGGCGTCAAGGAAATGACGGGCGAAGAGCCGGACTAGCTGATCGCGGCCTGTATGGCGGCGCTCAGCTTGTTCACCGTCGCGGCCAGACCGCCGTTCTGGCTGTTCGCCAAGGCGCTGATCGAGGTCACGATCGCCAGGAAGATCAGGGCGCAGAGCAGGCCGTATTCGATGGCTGTGGCCCCGCTCTCATTGCGCAGGAACCGGCCGATAAGACGTCGCATGGCCGGCCTCCTTGGTCGGCGGTGGTCAGAGCAGGTCGCGCAACCAGGCGACCAGAGGTTCGTCCGCCGGCGGCATGGGATAGCCCGAAAGCTTGTTCGGCTTCACCCAGGCGAGGCCGTCGTGTTCACGCGCCGTGACCACGCCGTCCCACCGTCGGCACAGATACAATGGCATCAACAGGTGAAACGAATCGTAAGCGTGACTGGCGAAAACGAACGGCGACAGACAGTTTTCGCTGACGTCGATGCCCAGCTCTTCCTTCAGCTCGCGGATCAGGGCCTGTTCAGGCCGCTCTCCGGGCTCGACCTTGCCGCCCGGAAACTCCCACAGACCGGCCAGCTTCTTGCCCTCGGGACGCTTGGCGATCAGCACCCGCCCATCCACGTCAATCAGGGCGACGGCGACGACCAGGACGGTGGGAAGCGACGCAGCGGTCACGAGCGATAGTCGCCGTTGATCTCGATGTAGCCCTTGGTCAGATCGCAGGTCCACACGGTCGCCGACGCCCGGCCCGAACCCACGTCGACGGTGATGTCGATCTCGGGGTTCTTCATATAGGCGGTCATTTTGGCCTCGTCGTAGGTCGGGGACGGTGCGCCGTCGATGGCGGCCTGGTGCGGACCGAACTTGATGGCCAGGCGGTCGCGATCGACCGGCTCCTCTGTCTTGCCCACCGCCATGACGACCCGGCCCCAGTTGGCGTCCTGACCGGCGATGGCGGTCTTGACGAGGGGGCTGTCGGCGATGGACTTGGCCAGCTTCCGGGCCGAGGCGGGGCTGGCTGCGCCGTCCACCGTCACCTTGACGAACTTGGTCGCGCCCTCGCCGTCGCGCACTAGCTGGTGCGCCAGGTCCAGCATGACCTTGTCCAGAGCGGCCGAGAAGCTCTTCAGGCGGCGATCGCCGACCCGTCCGATGCGCGGCGCGCCAGAGGTTCCGGTGGCGAACAGCAGGGCGGTGTCGTTGGTCGAGGTGTCGCCATCCACTGTCACGCTGTTGAAGGTGGTGCGCACATGCAGGCCCAGCAGCGCCTGAAGCACGTTCGGATGGATGTCCGCATCGGTGACGATGAAGGCCAGCATGGTCGCCATGTCCGGCGCGATCATCCCCGATCCCTTGGCGATGCCGGCGATCCGGACCTTGTAGCCTTCGATCTCGGCCTCGGCGTAGGAGCCCTTGGGGAAGGTGTCGGTGGTCATGATGCCGCGACCGGCCCGGGCCCAGGCGTCCGCCTCCAGCCCGGTCTCGATCTCGGGCAGTTTGGCGACGATCTTCTTGTCGTCCAGCACCACCCCGATCACGCCGGTCGAGGCCAGCATCACGTCGCGTTGGCGACAGCCAAATCGTTTGGCGACCTCCGAGGCCGTGCGCCGCGCGGCGTCCGCACCGGCCTTGCCGGTGAAGGCGTTGGCGCAGCCGGCGTTGATCACCAGGGCGCGCACATCCTTGCCGCCCTCGGCCCCGGCCAGATGCTTCTTGCACCAATCGACGGGCGCCGAGCCGATCTTATGGCGGGTGAACACCCCGGCGCAGCTGGTCCCGCGCGCGAACCGGAACACCACCAGATCGTCGCGCTCATGCTTGTAGAAGCCAGCGCGGGCGGTCGCGATCTCGACCCCGCCGATCGGCGGAATGGTCGGGAACGGCACGGCCAGGGGCGAGATGGCCATACCCGGCTTGCCGGTGGCGGCCGGCGCAGGCGCGGCCGGGGCGGCATCCGATCCCGGCGTGCGGGTGGCGCGCTTCAGCGCCGTGGCGAACGGGTCCAGCGCCTTTTCGAACGCATGCTCGATCTTCTGGCCGGTCGTGGAGGGAGGCTTGGTCATGTCAGGCGCCCGGAGGAGCGGAAGGGGCGGAAGGAGTGGGCGATGCGGGCGGCGTCTGCGCGGGCAGGCGCACATCGACCTTGGCCTTGCCGCGCAGTTGTTCCAGCAACTGTCGCACGCCCTCATAGGTCAGATAGCGCACGATCTGCGGTCGGGCCTGTTCCAGCGTCGGCGGGTTTTCCTTGCGCCGGTCCTCGACCCTCAGAACGGCCCAGCCGCCCTCGGTCTGGAACGGCCCGACGGTCGCACCGGCCGGCTTGTCGCGCAGGGCGTCGGCATAGGCTTGGGGCATCACGTCCAGCGTCGAATAGCCCAGATCACCGCCGGAAAACCGCGTCGCCTCGTCGATCGACCGCTCCGCCGCGACCGCCTCGAAGCCGGCGCCCTGGCCCAGAATGCCGATCACGGCGTCCGCCTCGGGCTTGGTGCGCGACAGGATCAGCCGCACGCGGATTTCTTCCGAGGTCTTCGCCAGCCGCAGCTGCTCATTATACAGGGTCTGCACCGCCTGGTCCGAGACGGCCTTGTTGACCACGCTCTCGACCAGCATGTCGCCCAGGATGCGTTCGCGCGTCGCTTCCAGACGCCGCTGCGCCAGGGGCGAGGAGTCCAGCCGCCGCCGCTGCGCCTCTCCGGCCAGCAGCTTTTGGTCGATCACCTCGTCCAGCACCCGGCGGAAGAGATCCGACGTCGTATCCAGCGCCTCGTCCTCGCCGATCAAACCTTGGGCAACAGCCTCGCGCTTCACGTCCGAGGCCCAGATGGTCTCGTCCTGCACCGTGGCCACGGCCTGGTCTCCCTGTTCGGGCGGCCGGTTGTCGCCGCTACGCGAACAGGCGGCGGTCGAAAGCGCCGCCATCAGCACCGCTGCTGTCAGAAGACGTGAAGATCGCCGGAATGGGGTCAATGGGGCGCTCCGTCGAAGGCGGCCGAAAGCCCCTCGCGTTGACAGGGGTTAGGCCGGTGCTTAAGTCCCGCCTGCGCCCAAGTCGAGGGGTTTTGATCGTCTGCGCGGCCCTTCGCGCGCGCCTGATGCGGCGCTCCGGGGCTGCGGTCGGTCAGGGCTTCTCTCACGGCGTCCGTATCGCCGCCCCTCACGGGATTTCAGAGCCGCTCAGCTCGCAGACGCTCGACCGCTTACCGGATCCAATATGCTCGGCTTCGCCAAGAAACTTTTCGGCTCTTCCAACGACCGCAAGGTCAAGGCCTTCCAGGACCACGCCCAGCGCATCAATGCGCTGGAGCCCAAGTTCGCCGCCCTGTCCGACGATGAACTGCGGATGATGACCGACGCCTTCCGCGATCGGCTGGCGAACGGCGAGACCCTGGACAAGATCCTGCCCGAAGCCTTTGCGGTCGTGCGCGAAGCCTCCAAGCGCGTGCTGGGCCAGCGTCAGTACGACGTTCAGCTGGCCGGCGGCATGATCCTGCATGAAGGCGGCATCGCCGAGATGCGGACAGGTGAAGGCAAGACCCTGGTCGCCGTGGCACCGGTCTATCTGAACGCTCTGCCCGGCAAGGGCGTGCACGTCATCACCGTCAACGACTACCTGGCCCGCCGCGACGCTGAGACGATGGGCAAGGTCTATCGCTTCCTGGGCCTTGAGGTCGGCGTCATCGTCAACGGCCTCAGCCAGGGCCAGCGCCAGCAGGCCTACAACGCCGACGTCACCTACGGCACCAACAACGAGTTCGGCTTCGACTATCTGCGCGACAACCTGGTCTACGACCGGCGCGAGATGGTGCAGCGTCCGCACAACTTCGCCATCGTCGACGAAGTCGACTCCATCCTGATCGATGAGGCGCGCACGCCTCTGATCATCTCGGGCCCGACCGAGGACCGTTCGGATCTCTACAAGATCCTCGACGGCCTGATCAAAGACCTGATCAAGGACAAGGACACCTTCGAGCTCGACGAGAAGCAGAAGCAGGTCCTGCTGACCGAGCTGGGCTCCGAGCGGATGGAAGAGGCCCTGGAGGCCGGCGGTCACTTCGCCGCCGACACCACCGGTCTGTACGACGCCGCCAACATCAGCCTGGTTCACCACGCCAACCAGGCCCTGCGCGCCAACACCCTGTATCAGCGTGACAAGGACTATATCATCAAGGGCGGCGAGATCGTCCTGATCGACGAGTTCACCGGCCGCATGATGACCGGCCGCCGCCTGTCCGAAGGCCTGCACCAGGCCATCGAGGCCAAGGAAGACGTCAAGATCCAGCCCGAGAACCAGACCTTGGCCTCGGTGACGATCCAGAACTACTTCCGCCTGTACGAAAAGCTGTCGGGCATGACCGGCACGGCCGCGACCGAAGCCCAGGAATTCGGCGACATCTACAAGATGGACGTGCTGGAAGTGCCGACCAACCGGCCGATCCAGCGCAAGGACTACGACGACGAGGTCTATCGGACCCATGCCGAGAAGAACCAGGCCATCGCGCGCCAGATCGCCGAATGCCACCTCGCCGGTCAGCCGATCCTGGTCGGCACCGTGTCGATCGAGCGTTCGGAACAGCTGTCGGACCTGCTGAGCCGCTTCGAATACAAGGTCGAGACCTCGCGCACGCTGAAGCCGGAATATGCGGGCAAGGCCAAGGAAGCCGAGAAGATCGGCGACTCCGCCTATGACATCACCTACGAGACCAAGCTGCGTGGCATTCCGCACAGCGTCCTGAACGCGCGCCAGCACGAACAGGAAGCCTATATCGTCGCCGACGCCGGCCTGCCGGGCGTGGTGACCATCGCCACCAACATGGCGGGCCGCGGCACCGACATTCAGCTCGGGGGCAACCTCGAGATGAAGATGCAGAAGTGGCTGCTGGAACAGCGCAACATGGCCGTCGAGGTCACGCCGGAAATGGAAGCGGCCAAGGAGGCGGAGTTCAAGGCCGAGATCGCCGTCCAGAAGAAGATCGCGCTGGAGGCCGGCGGCCTGTTCGTCTTGGGCACCGAGCGCCACGAAAGTCGCCGCATCGACAACCAGCTGCGCGGCCGCACCGGCCGTCAGGGCGACCCCGGCACCTCGAAATTCTACCTGTCGTGCGAGGACGACCTGCTGCGCATCTTCGCCGGCGACCGCCTCGACTCGATCATGAAGACCTTCGGCGTGGCTGAGGGCGAGGCCATCACCCACCCCTGGCTGAACCGCGCCATCGAGACCGCCCAGAAGCGCGTCGAGACCCGCAACTACGACATCCGCAAGAACCTGCTGAAATACGACGATGTCGTGAACGACCAGCGCAAGGCCGTGTTCGAACAGCGTCAGGAGTTCATGGACTCCGAGGATCTGTCGGAACTGGTCGGTGACTTCCGCCGCGACGTCGTGTCGGACCTGGTCGAACGCTATATGCCGCCCAAGGCCTATGCCGAGCAGTGGGACATCGACGGCCTGGACGAAAAGGTCCGCTCGACCCTGGGGCTGGAGCTGCCGCTGCACGACTGGGCCGCAGAGGAAGGCGTGTCGAACGAGGAGATCGAGGAGCGGCTGCTGGCCGCCGCCGACGCCCGCGCCGCCGAACGCCTGGAACAGATCGGCGCCGACCAGACGCGCGGTCTGGAAAAGCAGTTCATGCTGCAGATGATCGACATGCAGTGGCGCGAGCATCTCGTCCACCTGGACCACCTGCGCGGCGTCATCGGCCTGCGCGGCTATGGCCAGCGCGACCCGCTGAACGAATACAAGACCGAAGCCTTCTCGCTGTTCGAGAACCTGCTCTACGACCTGCGCCACAACGTCACGCGCTGGCTGATGACAGTCGAGTTCCGCTTCCAGGCCCCGCCCGAACTGCCCGAGTTCCAGGAAATCCACCTGAACCCCGGCACCGGCGAGAACGAGATGGCCAATCCGTCGGCGCAGAACCCCGAAGGCACTTTGATCGGCGACGACCGCTCGAAACTGCCCGTTGAGGCCCTGCCGCCCGGCTGGGAAATGACCGGCCGCAACTCCCCCTGCCCTTGCGGCTCGGGGCGCAAGTTCAAACACTGCCACGGGGCTCTCGTTTAAGAGGCGCGCGACGCGCGGCGCTATCGCTCGCCGCGCGGCGGCTCGCTGCTTGAGCGCTGGGTGAGATGTCCTAAAGAAGAGGGATGACCTACAAGTCCCTCTTCTCCCGCGCCCTGTCAGCGGCGCCCGGTCGGCTGCATTTCGCCGCGCACAGCCATCACCTGTGGCCCGACGCCAGTTTCGAGGCGCAGCAGCAGACCTGGCTCGACGCCAATCTTCATGCCGATCACAAGTGGGACCTCGTCTTCGGTCAAGTGATCCCCGAGGCCCAGGCCCATGTCGCGGCCGAGCTGGGCCTGCCCTCGCCCGACAGCATCGTCTTTTCGTCCAACACCCACGACTTCCTGCTGCGTCTGTTTTCGGGCGTGGAGACCACGCCGGTCCGTATTCTGGCGACCGATGGCGAGTTCCACTCCTTCCGTCGTCAGGCCGAACGGTGGGAAGAGGTCGGGGCGGCGGTGGTCACGCGCATTGCGCTCGCGCCCTTCGACACCTTCGCCGAGCGTTTTATCGCCGAGGCGTCCAAGGGTGGTTACGACTGGATCGTGGTCAGCCAAGTCTTCTTCCGCACCGGGGGCCTGTTCGAGCGGATCGAGGAGCTTGCCGCCCTGGCGAGACCCGAAGGGCCTTGGGTGCTGATCGACGGCTATCACGGCTTCATGGCGACCCCGACCGACCTCTCGGCGGTGGCGGACCGGGTCTTCTATGTCTCCGGCGGCTATAAATACGCCATGTCGGGCGAGGGTGTCTGCTTTCTGCATGCCCCGCCCGGCTTCTGCCCCCGCCCTGTCGTCACCGGCTGGTTCGCGGAGTTCGGCGACCTGTCGGGGCCTCCCGGCGGCGTCCAGTATCGCAGCGACGGCGGTCGCTTCTGGGGCGCCACCTTCGACTGCACCCCGCTGTATCGCTTCAACGCCGTGCGCCGAATGCTGGATCAGCAGGGCTTGGACACCGCCGCCATCGCCGCCCATGCGCGCGATCTGGCGACCAGGTTCCAGCAGGCCGTTCAGGCCGGACAGGCCGGGGTGTTGTCGCAGGCCGAAATCCTCAATCCGGTCGAGGGCGACGCGCCGCGCGCCCGTTTCCTCGCCCTGCGTCATCCCGACGCCCAAGCCTGGTGCGTCGGTCTGCGGGCGGCGAACATCGTCACCGATGTGCGCGAGGACGTCATCCGCTTCGGCTTCGGCCTGTATCAGGACGCCGAGGACGTCGATCGCCTGATCGCGGCCTGCCGATCCCTCTGATCAGTAGAAGGGATCAGTAGAAGGTCGTGTCGTCCTGCTTGCTGGGCGCCGGGGCCGTGCGCGGCGGCGTCCTCGGTTGGTTCGATGCGGGCGGACTCGCCGGGCGGGCTTGAGGCGAGGGCGGCGTCGGCGTGGTCCCTCCCGCCGGCGCATTGACCGGAGGGATCGCCGGCAGGTCCGGATAGGGCATGGCCGAGGGGCGGGCGTCCTGCGCCGGCGCCGCTTCATCGGGCGCGATCGGTCCCGCATCGGACTGGCCCAACCGGTCGGGCGCGCCGACATCGTCCCGGATGAAGGCCCAGGCCTGCCGGTCCGAGCAGCCGCAGGCCTTCAGGAAGCCCTGCTTGTCACGCCACAGGATCAGCGGATAGCTGATATCCACGCCGGACTCCTTGAGCAGCTGGCTCAGCCGTTCGTTGAAGCGGCGGCCGGCCTCGACCACGGCGGTGCGCGCCAGATTGCCGTCCGCCTGCGGCACGCCGGCGGCGGTCCAGCTGTTCGCCGGCGTCGCCATCCAGCGTTGATACAGCGGCCAGTCCCGCGTCAGCCACAGCTCCGCGACCGTCGCCCGCTCCGCCGCCGTCGATTGCGCCGCGCCTTCCAAATCGGGGCGGGCGAACAGGATGTAGCGCGTCTCGATCCCCGCCGCCTTCAGCTTGGGCGCCTCGTCGCGCGCGTAACGCAGGGCCGAGGCGCTGTCGCGATAGGTGACGATATACAGGGCCTGTCCCCCGCTGCCGTCCGACACCCAGGACGCCTCGTCCAGCAGTTGTTGCACTTCGGCCTGATTGCGGCTGATCGTGACCGGCTGGAACCGCGAATAGAAGTTCCAATGGGCCCAGTATCCGGCGCCGGCGAGCAGCAGGCCGACCACGGCCGCCACGATCGAACCCATCAAAAAGCGACGCATGTAATCGGGTGCTCCAGCTTCACCGTTGACCCATCCTAACGCATAGCATCGGAATCCGTTGTCGCCCGCATTCGCCGACGTCTTCATCGCCGCTCAGAGGCGCCAAAATGTCGCGAAAGATTCCGCCCGATCCGCTCTTGAACGGCGCAGGGGGCTTCCCATTTTCGATCTCGACGCTGCGGGACACTCCCCCTCCGAACCGCAGCGAAGCGAAGCCGGCGCCCTCCCCTCCCCTCCAGGCGCCGCTCGCGCAGGCCGCCGGACTCCCCCAGTCCGGCGGCTTTCTGCTTTGTGGCGCTGCACAATAATTCCAACCTGATCACTGATCATTACAATGAACGGTCGCCAGGGGCTTCCCGAGCGACCGGACCTGGCCTAGTCAGCGGGGGTGGCGCCTCGTCGCGCCGCATCCCTTGCGGCCCTGCCGCGTCGTTCGAGACTGCTCGTCCATGACCGCCCACGATCTGCGCCAACCCGTTCAGCCGATCACCAAGGCCGCGCTGGAGGCGGCCTTCGCCAAGATCGTGGGAACCGGGCCCGGCGCAGTCGAACAGACGTATCTGACCCAGGCGCACGACGACTATTCCGCCGATGAGACGCCTGAGCTCAGCGGCGAGGATCTGGCCGCTCTGCTCGCCGCCTCCTGGACCGCCGCCAAGTCCTATCCGACCGACGCGGCCGCTCCCGCCATCACGGTCGGCCCGCTGCACGGCGCGTCTGACAAGGTGCTGGATTACGATCTGGTGCGCATCGTCCAGTCCGACGCTCCCTTCCTGGTCGACAGCGTCATGGGCGCCCTGGCCGAGGCCGCCGTGTCCGTGCGCGCCCTGTTCCACCCGGTGGTCGAGCTGGACGGCCGCCGCCTGTCGATCATCATGCTGGTCATCGACAGCGTGCCTCAGGAGCGTCGCGACGCCCTGGGCGAAGGCCTGGCCCAGAGCCTGTCGGACGTTCACGCCGCCGTCGCCGATCACGACGCCATGACGTCTCTGATGCGCCAGGCCGTGCAGCGTCTGGAAGAGACCCCGCCCCCGGTCGATCCCGCCGTCCTGGCCGAGAACATCGCCTTCCTGAAATGGCTGAAGAGCGACCATTTCGTCTTCCTGGGCGCGCGCGACTACGACTACCCTCTGAACGCCGACGGCGACTACGAGGCCGAGGCTCCGCTGGGCCTGTCCACTGACGGCCTGGGCATTCTGGCCGATCCCGAGCGCACCGTGCTGCGTCGCGCATCGGAACCCGCCGTCCTGACGCGCCAGATGCGCCGCCAGCTGGATCTCAGCGAACCGGTAACGGTGGCCAAGGCCAACGCCCGCTCGCGCGTTCACCGCCGCGCCTACATGGACTATGTCGGGGTCAAGCGTTACGGCTCGGACGGCAAGGCGACGGGCGAGACCCGTTTTGTCGGCCTGTTCACGTCGGAAGCCTACGACCAGCTGGCGACCGAGGTGCCTCTGCTGCGTCGCAAGGTGGCCAACGCCCTGGCCCGCGCCGACAAGGCGCCTGGCAGCCACAATGAGAAACGCCTCAAGAACATCCTTGAGAATTATCCGCGCGACGAGCTGTTCCAGGTCAGCGAGGACGAGCTGCTGTCCATCGCCCTGGGCATCCTTCACCTCTACGACCGGCCGCGCATCCGCCTGTTCTCGCGCCAGGACCCGTTCGACCGCTTCGTCTCGGTCCTGTGCTTCATCCCGCGCGAGAAGTTCGATTCCGCCGTGCGCGAACGCATCGGCCAGATCGTCGCCCGCGCCTGGGGCGGCCGCATCTCGGCCTGGTATCCGCAACTGTCCGACGCGCCTCTGGTGCGCATCCATTACATCATCGGCGTAGAGCCCGGCGTCCACCCTATCCCGGACGCCGCCCAGCTGGAGGCCGACGTCGCCGAGGCCGGTCGCGGCTGGGTCGATCGTTTCGAAGGCGCCCTGCGCCGCTCGGGCGTCGAGGAAGTCGCCGTCGGTCCGCTCAGCGCCCAGTGGGCCAAGGCTTTCGGCGCCGCCTATCGCGATCGCTATGACGCCGACGAGGCCGCAACCGACCTGCAATACGTGAACCGGCTGAACGAGACGGGTCTGCCGGGCGAGGGCAAGGCCGTCGCCGTGCGCGCCTTCCGCACGCCGGACGACAGCCGTCTGCAGTTCCGCTTCAAACTCTATCGTCGCGGTCCGGCCGTGCCCCTGTCCGATGTCTTGCCGATCCTGGCCGATATGGGTCTGAAGACGCTGGAGGAATACGGCTATCCGATCCGTCCGATGGGCGAGGAGGAGGTCCACGTCCACGAGTTCCTGATGGAGGATCCGCGTGGCGAGGCGCTGGTCTTCGACGATGTGAAGGGCCCGTTCGAGGATGCCTTCGCCGCTGTCTGGACCGGCCGAAATGAAAGCGACGGCTTCAACCGTCTGGTGATCGAACTGGGCGTGGAATGGCGCGACGCCGCCCTGATCCGCACCCTGGCCCACTATCGTCAGCAGACGGGTCTCGACCCCTCCCAAACGGTGCAGGAAGAGGCCCTGCGCGAATATCCCGACGTGGCGCGCGCTTTGCTGTCGCTGTTCAAGGCCAAGTTCGCGCCCGAAGGGGGCTCGGCTGACGACCGCGCGCCGGCTGTCGCCGAGCTGGACGCCAAGATCGTCACTCTGCTGCAGGACGTGAAGAGCCTGGATCACGACCGGGCCCTGCGCCGCATCGCCGCCCTGATCGGCGCGATCAAGCGCACCAACTATTTCCAGCTGGACGCCGACGGTCAGCCCAAGCCGCACATCTCGATCAAGATCGCCTCGCGCGAGCTGGACGAGCTGCCGCTGCCCAAACCCTATCGCGAAATCTTCGTCTGGGCGCCGCATGTCGAGGGCGTGCACCTGCGCTTTGGTCCCGTCGCCCGCGGCGGTCTGCGCTGGTCGGACCGTCGCGACGACTTCCGCACCGAGGTCCTGGGCCTGGTCAAGGCGCAGCAGGTCAAGAACGCGGTCATCGTGCCGGTCGGCTCCAAGGGCGGCTTCTATCCCAAGCAACTGCCCCGCACGACGGACCGCGAGGCCATCCAGGGCGAGGCCATCCGCGCCTATCGCACCTTCCTGTCCGGCCTTCTGGACATCACCGACAACATCGCCGCCGACGGTTCGGTGACCCATCCGGCCAATGTCATCGCCTGGGAAGGCGACGACCCCTATCTGGTCGTGGCGGCGGACAAGGGCACGGCGACCTTCTCCGACATCGCCAACGGCGTCTCGGCCTCCTATGGCTTCTGGCTGGGCGACGCCTTCGCCTCGGGCGGCTCCATCGGCTATGACCACAAGGCCATGGGCATCACCGCGCGCGGCGCGTGGGAGGCGGTCAAGCGCCACTTCCGCGAGATGGGCAAGGATATCCAGACCCAGCCCTTCACCATGGTCGGCGTCGGCGACATGTCCGGCGACGTCTTCGGCAACGGCGTCCTTCTGTCCAAGGCGACGCGTCTGGTCGCCGCCTTCGATCACCGCGACATCTTCATTGATCCGAACCCGGATCATGTGGCCAGCTGGACCGAGCGCAAGCGTCTGTTCGACCTGCCGCGCTCGTCCTGGCAGGACTACGACAAGGCGCTGATCTCGGAGGGCGGCGGCGTCTTCTCGCGCTCGGCCAAGTCGATCCAGCTGACGCCGCAGATCAAGGCGGCCCTGGACATCGCCGAGGACGAACTGGACCCCGTCAGCCTGATCCGCGCCATCCTGAAGGCGCCGGTCGAACTGCTCTATCTGGGCGGCATCGGCACCTATGTGAAATCGGCGGCCGAAACCGACGCCCAGGTCGGGGACAAGGGCACCGACGCCCTGCGCATCAACGCCGACGAACTGCGGGTCAAGGTGGTGGGCGAGGGCGCAAACCTCGGCTTCACCCAGGCGGGGCGCATCGCCTTCGGTCAGGCCGGCGGCCGGATCAACACCGACGCCATCGACAACTCCGCCGGGGTCGACACCTCCGACCACGAGGTCAACATCAAGATCCTGGTCGGCTCAGCCGTGACCAACGGCGTCCTGCCGGCCGAGGAGCGCACGCCGCTTCTGGCCTCCATGACCGACGAGGTGGGCCTCAAGGTGCTGGCCCACAACTACGACCAGACCCTGGCCCTGACCCTGCAACAGGCCGAAGGCGTCGGCGCCCTGGACGCCCAGCAGCGGTTCATGCAGAGCCTGTCGGCGCGTGGAAAGCTGGACCGAAAGGTCGAGGGCCTGCCCAACGACGCCCGCGTCAAGGAGCTGATGACGGCGGGCATCCCGCTGGCCCGGCCCGAGCTGGCCGTCCTGATGGCCTACGCCAAGCTGGAGCTGTCGGACGACATCGTCGCCTCCCAGGCGCCCGAGGATCCTTTCTTTGAACAGATCCTGGTCCGCTACTTCCCCGAGGCACTGGCCCGGTTCGAACCGGAGATGAAGAGCCACCGTCTGCGGCGCGAGATTATCGCCACGGTCATGGCCAACGAAGTCGTCAACATGTGCGGCCCGACCTTCCCCGACCGCCTGCGCGGCTCGGCGGAATGCGACACCACCGCCCTGATCATCGCCTTCGAGGCGGCGCGCCGCGTCTTCCGCCTGGACGAGGCATGGGACGCCGTGTCGGCCCTGGACCTGAAGATCTCGGCCGAGGCGCAGATCGCCCTGTACCAGGAGATCGCCGTCGTCCTGCGTCGTCAGACCTTCTGGTTGGCCCGCCGCGCCAAGGGCGGTCTGTCGGTCCAGGCCCTGATCGACCGCTATCGTCCGATCGCCGACGCCTTGCAGGCCGAGGGCGCGCCGGTCCTGTCGCGCTTCGAACAGGGGCGCCTGGATGCGCGCGTCAAACGCTTCGCCGACCACGGCGCGCCTGAGGATCTGACCCGCAGCATCGCCATCATGCGCCCCCTCGTCGCCGCCTCCGACATCGGGGATCTGGCGCAGGAAGCGAACTGGCCCGTCGCAGCCATGGCGCGCCTGTATCATCAGGTCGGGGCCGCCTTCGACTTCGACCGTCTGCGCGCCGCCGCCGGCTCCATTCCGTCTGCGGATCATTTCGATCGTCTCGCCGTCCGTCGTCTGATCGAGGATCTGATGAACGAGCAGGCGGCCCTCACCCGCGCCGTCGCCCGCGCCTCCGATCCGTCGGTCGGCGTGAGCGAGGACGCGGCCGAAGCCGCCGTGGACGCGTGGATCGGCTCCAAACAGGCGACGGTCGAGGGCGTGCGCGCTTCGGTGGACGAGATCGAACAGTCGGGCTCGGGCTGGACCTTCGCCAAACTGACGATCGCCAACGCGACGATCCGCGATCTGGCGACGGAGGCCGTGAATGGCTGAGCAGCGGGTCTTCGCTTGACGAAGCCGTCGTCGCACGGCCTCTTCAGGCGCTGATCAGGCTGGGGAGGCCGCAATGCCGAGAAAGTTCCTCGTCGTCGTCGATGACAGTCCGGAGTTCGAGGCCGCCCTGCGGTTCGCCTCGCGCCGGGCGAAATCGACGGGCGGGCGCGTGGTCATGCTGCGCGTCCTGCCGACCGACAGCGACGCGCACTGGTCGGGCGTGCGCGAGGAAATCGAACGCCAGCAGCGCCAGGAGGCGGAAATCCTGCTGAACCGCTTGGGCGAGGAGGCGCAGACCCGCTCCGGCGCCGCGCCGGTCTTCCTGATCGAAAAGGGCGACGCCCAGGCCGCGATCAAGAAGGTCGTCGCCGCCGATCCCGACATCAAGATCCTGGTGCTGGCCGCGGGAACCAGCTCGCGCGGCCCCGGCCCGCTGGTCTCGGCCATCATCAAACAGGGCGCGCAGATCGGCGGCCGCAAACTGCCCGTCACCATCGTCCCCGGCGAACTAACCGAAGACGAGATCGAAGACCTGGCCTAGCCCTCGGCCGGCGGCTGGGCGGCCCGCAGCTTGTCGCGCAGCGCCCCCAGGCCTTGGCGCAGGTCGGTCAGCGCTTCGGGCGTCATCTCGGTGGCGTCCAGCACCGACTGCGGCAGGCAGGCGGCTTCGACAGCCAGCGCGCGTCCTGCATCGGTCAGGCTGACGCGCACCACCCGCTCATCCGCCCTGTCGCGCGCCCGCGTCACCAGCCCGGCCGCCTCCAGCCGTTTGATCAGCGGGGTCAGGGTATTGGATTCGAGAAACAGCTGCTCGCCCAGCCGGCCGACCGTCTGTTCGTCCTCACGCCAGAGCAGGGCCATGGCCAGGAACTGCGGATAGGTCAGGCCCATCCGGTCCAGCAACGGCTTGTAGAACCGGTTAAACGCCAGGTTCGCCGAATAGGCGGCGAAACACAGCATGTCATCGACGGCCATGGCGGCGGGGGAGGGGGCGGGTGAGGTCATAGGCAGATAATAATCGCACGCGATACAATCGCAAGCTTGACGCCTCCAGCTCTGTTCCCTAAATGACACCACGCGATTAAATCGCGCACGATATTTATGATCTTCCGGAGCTGATTTCTATGTCCATCAACACCCTGTACCGCACCACCGCCGTCGCGACGGGCGGCCGCGACGGCCGCGCCGCCACCACCGACGGCGCCCTGAATGTCGCCCTGGGCACGCCCAAGGAGCTGGGCGGCGCCGGCGTCGGCAACAACCCCGAACAGCTGTTCGCGGCCGGCTATGCGGCCTGCTTCCTCGGCGCCATGAAGTTCGTCGCCTCTCAGGGCGGTCACGCCAAGGTGCCTGCCGACGCCGCCGTCAACGCCACGGTCGGCATCGGTCCGCGCAGCGACAAGGGCTTCGGCCTGGAGGTGGCGCTGGAGGTCAGCCTGCCGGGCGTGGATCGCGCCGAGGCCGAAGCCCTGGTCGCCGAGGCGGATACGGTCTGCCCCTATTCGCACGCCACGCGGGGCAATATCGCGGTCACCCTGACCGTCGCCTAACCCTTCGGGACCAGGCGCCACATCCGCAAGGGGTGGCGCACGGTCCCGGCCTCGGCCCCCGCGCGGTCGCCGCGCCCCATATAGAGGTCGGCGCGCACCGGTCCGCGAATGGCCGATCCCGTGTCCAGCGCCATGGCCAGACCGCGATAGCTGGCCGTGGCGCCGCGCAGATTGCCCCCGTCGGCCTCCAGCCAGACCAGTTCGCCATAGCGCCAGTGCGCCGGATCGACCGCAATGGCCCGCCGCTCGGTCAGGGGCACGCCCGCCGCCCCCGCCGGGTGGCCGTCATCGTCCGGGTCCAGCCGGAAGAAGATGTAGCGTGGGTTCAGCGCCATGACCGCCTGCGCCTCATAGCCGCGGTGGCTGGCCAGCCAGTCCCGGATCGCGTCGCCAGAGGTGCCGTTCTGCGGCAACAATCCCTGCTGCGCCATTGGTCGGGCGATGCCCACGAACGGCTTGCCGTTGTCGGCGGCATAAGCGGCGCGGCCGCGCGTGCCGTCCTCGAACGTCAGATAGCCCGACCCCTGGATCTGTAGAAAGAACAGGTCCTCGGCCCGCATCCAGGCCAGGGCCTGCTCGGGCCGCGCGGCGGATTCGATATAGGCCCGGTCGCCTGCGGCGCGGGGATTGGCGGGCTTGGGCAGGACGGGGGCCGAGAACTCGGCGTCCGGTCGTCGCCGCGCCGGATATTCGGGCGCGAAATAGGAGGTCAGCAGGCCCGGTCGCCCGTCCGGCGTCTGAGCCGGGATCGCGCTGAAGCTGGCCTCGAAGAAGGCGCGCGCCTGCGACGGCGTGATCGTCATCGTCGTCGCCATGGCCTTGGCGCGTCCGCAGACCCGGCGGGCGGCCTCGTCACGCGCCGCGCCGCACCCGTCCACATAGGCCCGGAAGGCGGCCAGGTGATCCTCTTGGCTCCAGCCCGGCAGCACGGCGGGGCTCAGGGCGTCGGACGGCTCGGGAGGCGGGGTCGGATTGGGCGAGGGCGTATAGGGAACCGGCCCCGTCTGCGGCCCCGTCGCGCCCGTCGGCGTCATCGGCCCGGTCGAACAGGCGGCGACCGCC
>NZ_DLTK01000043.1:0-24358 GCF_002500885.1 Brevundimonas sp. UBA7838 | reverse complement strand
GGTGGCGGCGGCTACGATCCCGACCCCGGCGGCGGCGGCGGCGGCGACCAACCCATCATTACGGCATGACCATGAGACCGGCCTTAACGGGCCGGTCCCACGGCTAAATATCACTACCCCTTCAAAATATTCAGGAGACGCATGTCCCAGACCCAAACCGCTGCGGAGCAGTATCAAACCCTCGTCACTCAAGAAGCCGGTCTGCTGACCGCGAAGGCTCGCCTTCTCGAACAACTTGAGACGACCAACGCCCAACTGACCGCGATCCGCGCGGCCCTCCAAGGCGACGTGACGCCGGTCTGGTCCGTCATCGCGGACAAGCCGTCCTTCTACCCCTCCAACATCACCAATGTAGCGGGTCTGCAATCGGCTCTGGATGCGAAATCGAACACGGGCCACGGCCACGGCATCGCCGATGTTACGAACCTTCAGGCGGCTCTCGACGCTCGCGCCCTGACCGGCCACGTCCATGCGTGGACGACCATTACGGATCGCCCGACGATCTTCCCGACCGACATCGCCAACGTCAGCGGCCTACAGGCTGCGCTCGACGGCAAGTCGAACACCGGCCACGCTCACGCATGGACTGCCATCACGGATCGCCCGTCGATTTTCCCCACCGACATCGCCAGTGTCAGCGGCCTTCAGGCTGCTTTGAATGCCAAGGGCAACCTTGCTGGCGGGAACACATGGACCGGCGGGCAGACACTCAATGGCGGGATCACCGTCAAGGACAGTCTGACCATGACCGGCTCTGACCCCTATTTCCGACGAGACAGCAACTCGGCGGCTTGGGTTCTGGCTGGCGGACAGGGCTGGACCGACACGGGTGCAGTCATCGTCCTGCATGGCAAGGACCACGCCACAAGGCCCGGTCATGTGCTGATCAACGGCGTCGTTGGCGCCGCGACTTCAAGCCTTCAGATCGACGGTTTCAAAGACATCATCATGAACCGTCGCCCCACCTTCGCCGGGGCTACGCCTTGGGACACGTCCAACTTCACTCCCTCAAGCAAGGTTAGCTGGACTGACACGAACATGGACGGCGGGGCCTACACGGTCGTTCGTCGAAACGGCGACGGGGGCGGCTTCTTCACGGGCCGACTTCACGCCTATTCGCAGACCGCTACAGTTGATGTCTGGAACGGCGGGATGGAAATCCAAGAAGTTCAGAACGTCGGCAATACACAATCCGGCCATGCCTATGCTCCGGCCCTGACCTTCCATTGGAAGAACGTCGCGGCCCGATCCCTCTTCATGGGTTCGGACGCTTGGCTCTACATCGGTGTCCAAGGGGACAAGGGAAACTTCGGCAACCTCGGGGTCAACCGCCTCTCGTCGGACGGCAACGAACTCTGGCTCCAAAAAGCCAAGGTCACGAAGCTGAAAATCCACGAATACGGCATCAACGCCATCGGGAACTGCGACGTGGATGGGGGTGTCTTCATCCGATCCAACGCGCCCACTATCACCCTGCAAGACAGCGATCACCGCTCGGCGATGATCCACGTCAACAGCAACCGTTTCTATGTCCTGCGTGGATCGGGCACGAATGCGACCGGCTGGGAAAGCACGGGCGGTGGCTGGCCGCTGGAAATCAACCTCGACAACAACGACGCCTATTTCGGGGGTCAAATCTACGGCGGCAGCAACAGTTGGTTCAGGGTCCGTGGCTCCGGCAACGGCATCTATTGGGAGAACCACGGCGGCGGCTGGTTCATGCAGGACAGCAGTTGGATGCGCGTCTATCAGGACAAGAACATCTACACTGGCGGTCAAATGCGGGCGGTTGATTTCACCTACCCGGACGGGGGACGTGTCGCCCGAACAACCAACTCGCAGTCGGCTCCCTCGGGCGGCAACGACGGCGATGTTCACATCGTGTGGTGACGCATGAGCATCACCGTCAGATCGGGCGGAAGCTGGCGCACCGCCACAGCCGTCCACGTCAAAAACAACGGATCGTGGAAGCCCGCGAAAGAGGTCTGGGTGAAATCGGGAGGGACATGGCGCAAGGGCTGGTCGGCCCGCACCGTCACGATCTTCGTCCAATCCTCCGAACAGGTTCGGACGAATTGGGGCCAATGGAACGAGCAACAGTATGACCGGATCACCTTCGGAATTTCGGTCAATCCCTACCTCGCTCCCTCATCCTATTCGTGGGGCAACGAGGTCTCTGGGACGGCATCAACCGCCGTCTTCACCGGGCCGACCTACAACACCAACGGCTTCATGTATCAGAGCTTCGGCAACGCCTACTGCTCGGTAGTGATCGGCGGTCAGACCTACGAACTATCGCTCGATTTTCAATACACCTCCGGCGATCAAATCTAATCCTCCCCCCACAATCGAAAGGTCTAATGGACCCCACTCACAACACATCGAACTCCGACCCAGCCTTGGTGCTGATCCTCGGGGAAATCAAAGGCCAGCTTGGCACCTACATGAAGTTCATGGAGACCTTGCAGGGAAAGCACGACAACCTCGAAACCCGGACGCGCGCACTCGAAAACGCGAAGTTCTGGCTCATGGGCGTCGCCGCCGCGCTCGGCGGTCTGGCGGGCTTCCTCGTGGACCTCTTCAAGTCATGAGCAACCGCGCTTCTGAAAAGGCGATGGACCAGCTTCATGCCGTCGTCGCCCTCCTGCTATCGAACGAACTCTCCCGCGCCTCCATCCGCGCCGAAGAGAACCCAAGCGACCCCAGCAAGGCGATCTCGCCTCAACTGATCGCCCAAGCCATCAAGTTCCTCAAGGACAACGGCGTCGCAGCCTCGGCGACATCGCCGCGCCTCGACGATCTCACGGCGAAACTCGCAGACCTCGACCTCGACGACGAGGTGCTGTCGGGGATGACGCCCCAATAACCCAAGCCCCTCGCAGACCGACCGCTCGCCTTCACCGGCGGGCGGTTGGGTCATGCCATGACTGATTGAAACAACGCCCCGAAACGCCCCGCGAAAAGCTCCAGCGATCCTTCATCAACTTCGTCCGCTACGTCTGGCGATACGTCCTCGGCCTCAGGAACTGGACAACGACATCATACGACTGCGCCTCGATCTTGTTGAGGATCGAAACGCCGGAATGCATGAGATCGAGAGAGCGGTCTCGCTTCTTGAACGGAAGCGCGCCAGCCGGTCAGCCTGATTTCTTCGGAGCCTTGCGGGCCTTCACCTCCGATAGCTTCGCAGCCGTCAGGGCTTCGACCTGTTTCTTCAACGCTTCGATCTCGCCAGCTTGGCGATAAAAACCAATTGAGAGGTCCGACACGACACCGGACAGGCCGCGCGGCGTGAAGCCATCCTCACGCTCCCGCGCGTCGCCGAACGTGCAGTTCTCAATCTCACTGTCCAGACGATCCAGCTTCATGCGAAGCGTCTCGACATTGTCCGATACGACGCCCTCGATGGTCGTCATGCGAGCATTGGCCTTCACGATGTGGTCAGCCAAGGCCGCGTTGGTTTCCTCGACAGCGAGACGCAGCGAGGCGACTTCGGTCGAGAGTTTCGGCAGGTCGATGCCGCCGGTCAGAATGGAAAGGATCATGCTGATATTTAGTCAGCGACGCCTCGCCGGAAATCCGCATATATTCCCAGCATGGCAAACGGCACAGCTACAGAAGTCGATGTTCAGATCGGCGGTATAATCCGAGATCGGCGAGCAGCCCTCGGCATGACACAGGCCGAACTCGGCAAGGCCATCGGCGTCACATTCCAGCAAGTTCAGAAGTATGAGCGCGGGGTCAACCGCGTGTCCGCCGCCGCACTCCTGAAGGTCGCAGACGCTCTCCATTGTAGCGTCGCGGACCTTTACGACGACCCTGATCCAAACGGCCGATCACCTTCCGAACGCGCCATCCTTAAGCTATGGGCGCAACTCCGTCAGCCCGAGCGGGATGCCGTTGTGGCCATGATCCGTGAGTTCACACGCAAGGAGTAGGAGCAACTACCGTGACTTGTGTGGCGTCCGCAGCTTCGACATATTGCGAAGCTATGGTTTCATATGATGATCTTGCCGCCGGTAGCGACATTCACATCGTTGTGCATTTGTCAGGCGCGATCCTGATCCAGCCCCGCCCGGAATGTGAAGAAGAGTTCGATACGCTGGTAGCGCACCTCTACGAGGTCGAGGACAGAGGCTTCGCCATTTTCCCAAAGGTCGGACCCGAGAGGCTATATGTGTCAGCCGAGATCATGCGGCTGAACTGAAACCATCGGCTCCACTCGGCCAACGACGAACCCCGACTCGAAAGGCAATCAGAGAGGCAGGATCACAGCCCGCTCATAACCCATATGGCCGTCGCTCGTCGGCAGGATGACGAACTCGTCCGTGGGCCGGTTGATGAGATCACGAACAAGCTCCGTGAACTCTTCCGCGTGGTCGTCGTCACGAACGAGAATGAAGCCGCCCTCGCCGGTCGGCTCCACGTTGTAGGCGGACGAACCCGCCTTAAGGCGTTCAAGCAAGCGTCCCATAACGTCGGCTATTGAAACTTCAGGTTGGCTGCAATGTCCAGCCCAACCCTACCGCTGTAGGTTGCTCCACTTTCGGTTCGCTCGCTCAATCGCCAGCCGCTGGGCTTCGTCGTGCCCCTCGTCCCAAGCCGCCGGGCGCAGCGCGATCTTGAATAGCTTCTCGCCTCGACTGGAGTTGCGACGCCCGATCTCCATCGTCGTCGGATACATCCCGCAGGTCCGACAACGGAACCGTAGACTATAAAGGTAGTCGTCCGCTAACCGTGCCCCGACCTTCCAGATGTTCATCTCACGATGGGTCCGACAGCCCTCGCACGTCACGAGGACGGTGATGGCAGAGTCCGTCACGAGGTCACGGGCTGTGACCGTCTCTGGCGTCCATAACTCGGGTGGCTTCGACTTCATCAGACGGGTCGATCCGTCTTCTTCATCGCCTCCATCTGTTCTCGATAACGGACCTTCAGCAGCGCGTCGGCGATCCTCGCTTCAGTCCGCTTCTTGGCGGCGGCCCACTGCGCGGGAGTTGGTTGGCGGTCGTCAGACATCGGCTCAACATGTTCTCGTCTTGTTCTCATTGCAAGACGGCTGGCATGATGGTCCACAGACTGCGGATAACGCAGGTCGCTATTGACGCTGCCGCGCCCGTAAGGGAGGGACCATGTTGAAAGCTCTTGCCACTTTTGCTTGCCTGATGATGCCTACCGTCGCGATGGCGCAATCGCCCGATCTACCGTCGCTTTGGACATGCGTGTCCGAGGCAAGATCGGCCTGCCAGAGCGGAGTTTGCGGCGTTGCTCCGGGGGCGTCGCGCGCCGAAGTGGATTTGGTGAATTGGTCCTACGCGCGTTGCGGTCAGTATTGCTTCGGCGGTCAAGAGAACCGATGGAGTGAGGACGATTTCGGGAACATCGTAATCCAGTCGGAGACCCTTCCCCAGACCTTGGTCATCACGCCAGATGATGGCTTCACCGAACTCGCCTACGTCAACGACACAGCTATCGTCAGCGGTGGCACCTGCTCCCCAGACGCTCGCAACCGCTCCAAGGTCTCGGTGACATTTATCGAAGCGTTCGAAGCGTTCGACGATTGGCAACGGGCGGCGAACGCCGCGAACCAATAGGTTCAGTCCAACTCAAAAAGAGCCATCGCGGCGGCGACCTGCGGCCGAATTCTGCGAGCCAACCCAAACGGATCGCTGGTGATCCAGATTTTGAAAGCCAAGGCATCGGTGCTGCGCTCGAAGACCACGGCTTGTCCAGTCTCGTAGAACCAACCGCTCGCCTCGTAGTGATCGAGCCAAGCGGCGACCATGTAGCGTTGCTTCGGAGGCCAGTCAGCATAAGTCGCCCGAACGAAGCTGAACGGCTCGCGAGTGACTGTCCACTCGTCGTCGGTCAAACGTCTCATTTAACCTTTTTCGGGCGACTGACGCTGATCTTATCGAGCATCATGTAAGGTTCCACGCGAGCGTTGTAGTCCTTGGTCAAGCCCGCGATCTCGTTCAGGTGGCTCTGCCAAATCTTCATCCATTCGTCATGCAGCGGACCTTGATCGTCGAACTTCTGAAGCATCCTCGTTCGGGCTGTGATCATGCTATCGGTCTCTTTGGCGATCTCATTGAGCTTGGAATAAACGCCCTGACCAAAAAGAAAGCGCGCCTCTGCGATTGCTTCTTGCAGGTCAAGCACCGTTTGCGATGTCGGCTCGAAGATTGATCTTGGCACACCGAGTTTTATCCCTTCCTCCATTGAGCGCGCCTTCAGAAGTTCAGTGATTTTCTTGTGGACTTCGTAGCGACGACTGAAGAGGTCGAGGGCGAGCTTGTTCTTCGCCGTGATCCACTGCTGATAAGCGACCCAGCCGACGATGGCCGCGACGAAAGGTGTCGCAAGGGCTTTGAGAATTTCGAGAACGAGCGTCCAGTTCACGACGCACATTAGAACCGTCCTCCCCGAGCATTGATGTCCTCCATGAGAACGTGCAGCGGGCCGGGCCAGATCACTCCCGCTTCTGTGCCTCGGTTCAATAGACCGGTGACATGCTGTGCACTGATCGGCCCCGAGGATGCCAGTGAGGCATAGGCAAGGCTCATGTGGTTCAGGAGGCCGAGGATCGTCTTCTTCGCCTTCCGCGACGCCATCCAGACCTTCGGAAGCATGATCGTCCCCCACGCAGCCTCCAGCAGCCAAAGGCAGGTTAGGATCAGGCCGACCAGCCACAGCCAGTCTTCGGGGAACAACCCGATCTTATGAAGGCCCCAGAAGATCGCGTAGCCGACGAAACCCATGATCGCGGCGATGATCCTGCCGCCGAGCCATTCGAGGATGAGATTACGCTTTAGGACGTTGGGCGCCAGCAGCGGAACGTGCGGAGCGTTGATGGTGCTTTGAGCATACTGCGCGAACTCCATCCCGACGAGCAGATCGACCATGAGCCTATCTACGGTCGCGGTTTTGACAGGAGCGTTGACGTAGGCACCCGCCGCTTGTTCGATGTCGATCCGCATGAATTCTGGGAGACGGTTGCCCTTTACGTCTTGGATCATGCTGTCCCTGTGCCTCCAGACCCGCCCACGCCGGTCGTCATCGTCTCTTGGAAAGCTCCAGTAGATATTCTCGATAGGTTGGATAGCGTCGTGCAGATACCGGTCGAACGGGGCCGTCTCCCAACGATCACCCGAGGTTTCGGGATAGTGACCGGCTGCGACCGCTTGCACCGCCGCTTCTTCCGACGCCCTGTTCACCAGATACTCGTAATCTGAATACTGCGGGTGATCATCCCCGAGTTGGACGGCGACAACCTTACGCACCCAGTCGCGACGGTAGTCGTTGATTAGTAGTGGTTCCGTGATTGTCGTCATGGCTCTCCCCCGAGACACGCGAGGGTGGCAACTGCACGGCCCAAAATCCAGATTGAAATTTGGGTCGCGTATCCGAAGTGGGGAATATACGCATCCCGCAACTGTCAGCCCCCCGGTGGGGGTATCGTCCGGGGACCGTCAGGCTCGACGCTGGCCAGCGCGGGACGGCATAGGCGATGCGCGGGGAGCCGCGTTTCCGATTCCGATGCGATGCCTTGGCATCGTTTCGGGCACGGTCTGCCCGACGCTCTCGCTAAACCCTTGTGATCGCTTGCCCTCGTTCCCGTAAGTCAGGGGACATAGGCCATGCGGGATCGTCAGGCCCAATGCGCCAGCACATCGAGCGACGATCCTCGCGCGTGATCTAAACGCGCACGCGATGGGGTCTCGACCTTGCGCGTGTTAGACCCTGCCTTTTTCGTTGACGACATTTTTTGCGTTGACAACATGCATTCAGTGATTCAGGTTTGCGGGATCGAATGCATCAACGCAAAGGTTGACCTCAATGCTTACCGAACTGCCCGGCGACTTCACCCGCCTGATCGAACTGACCGGCGGCCACTATGACCTGACTGTCTGGGTCCGCCCGGATGTCGATCTCGACTCCACCTTCGAAGCCATCTGCGACGTGACCGGCGACCGCCTGTCGGTCAACGGCTGGCTGTTCTGCGAAGCCTAAACCCGCGTCAACGCAAACAACGGATTAAAACAATGAAAGCTGACATCTACCAAACCGTCACGGATTCCATCATCGGCATGCTTGAGGCTGGCGTCCGCCCTTGGGCGCCGCAATGGGAGGCCGGATCGTGCGGCCTTCCTGCAATCCCGACCCGCGCCAACGGGGAGGCGTATCGGGGGATCAACGTCGCCCTGCTTTGGGGCGCGGCCGAAATGAAGGGCTATCGCCATCACACTTGGATGACCTTCAATCAGGCCAAAGAGCTTGGGGGATGCGTCCGCAAAGGCGAGAAGTCGTCGCCGGTGATCTATTGGGGGTCGTATTCCAAAGAGGACGAAACCGGCGAGGAAGAAACCCGGCTGTTTGCCAAGGGCTATGCGGTTTTCAACGTCGAGCAAATCGACCATTTGCCGGAACGCTTCTATGAGGCCGCGCCTGTCGCGGCGACGGCCGTTCCAAGCGTTCACGGCGCCGTTCGACGCTCGCGACGCCAAGGGCAAGGGTCTGGTCGGCAATGCCGTCCTGCAATCCCGCTCCGCTTCGTCGCCGGGCCTCGTTGGTTGGTCCACCGGCTCCGCTTCGCTCGTGTAGTTTCCGGGGGCGGGTAGCTCCCTCTATTATACCCTTCAATACCTACTATAGTAATAGAGGGTGAACCCCTCCTGAAATACGGGCCTTTGGCCGTTCCCTCTATAATAGAGGGAGACCCCTCAAATACGGTGTTTCGACCCTTATTTTGGCTCCCTCTATAATACAGGGCGTCACGCGCTCGCATCCTGCTCGGCGCCTGACTTTCCTGAACTACGGGGGAGCGGGGTTGCGGCGGCGGCGCGAGGCGGCGTAGCACGGTCAGGCATTGATGCACGGGGCTACTATGTGTAGACAGGGGGTGCAGCACACAGCGTGTGGGGCACTCGTGCACAATCAGGTGCACGGGCCATTCGGAAAAGGACTCCTTTCCCATGACTGACCTGAACAACTCCGCATCCATCGCCGCCATCGTCGAGAGCTTCCGCAAGGAAATGATTGATGTCGTGAACCAAGCGGCCGACGACCTGCTGGACACCCTCACCGGGGACTCCGGCGCGCACCCTGTCGCGTCGGTGAAAATCCCGACGCTGGCGCAATGCCAAGACCCGAAGAACAAGACGGAGAACGGCGTGAACCTGACGGAACGCGGCGTCGAAGTCCTCTATCGCCTGTTCGATGACGGCGCGGGCTACAACCGCGCTTCGAAGTCCCTCGGCATCACCCAAACCGCCGCCCGGCACCGTAAAGGCGCGTGGGAGAAGGCGGGCGGTCGCGACCGCGTTCGCAAGGAACTGCCCGGCATCGACTGATCGCATCACGCCGCAGATGCAAAGCCCTCGGAGCAATCCGGGGGCTTTTTGTTTTGTCTGGATCGCGTGAAACTCGGCCCATGAACCTGTCCGACGCTTTCGACCAATACGTCACCCCCGCGCTGGCTGAATACCATGCGGCCGAAGTCGCTCTGTCTGCCGATGAACCAGATGCGGAGCTTTTGGTTAGGCGCCGAAGCCGCGCGGCGGCGGTCGAGCTTCACCAGTTTGCAGATCGCGTGTTTCATTCGAAGCCCGCGTGGCTACCTGCGCTTAGGGAAGTCAAAGAGGTGCGGGACTGGCTGGCCTCTACCCTAACCGGCGTCGCCGTGGCCGATGTGGGTCTGGTCGGCGATGTCGCGGAACTGTCGCCCCGGATGCTGGCTCAAAAGCTGCTGCTGTTCAGCCGCGCCGATGCGAACGCCCAGACCACCCGATCCGAAATCAGCAAGACCCGGACCCGGCTGCACGAGCTTGAGAACCTGTTGGTCACGCTGGAAGCCGAGATCGTGGAAGCGGCGGATTATGCCGAAGCTTATTTTCTACGGCGAGGAGACATGGGTTAGACAACCTCGGCGAGCGGGATTAAAGCAACGCTCAACCGGAGGAACACAATGATCGAACTTTCTCACGCTCTGCCCAAGGACAGCATTGAGACCCTCGTGCCGGGCGCGACAACCGAGATTATCGCCACAAACGTCAAAGACTGGAAGGCCAAGAAGCCCTCACAAGTCCCCCCATTGTGCCTCTACATTTGGGACGAAATGGTTCATCGGGGACTGGCGAAAAAGCCCTTCAAGATCGCTCCTTGGACCGAGAACGCTGACCATAAGGATGGCATCTACTCGTTCGTTCAGAAAGAGTTGGGCGCAGCACCCGTCACAAAGGTTTTCACCGCTTCGATGTATCGCCCCGGTGAAACATCGTCGTTTGCGGATGTGTCCCTTGTTCGGTGCTACCCAAATGACATTCACATCTGCGATGTGGAATTCTCTGACTACGACAAGCCCGTTTCGAAAGACGACCCCTCGTCAGAGTATCGCGGCTGGCACGGACTTCATGTTTTTCCCGAGTTCATCGAACGGCTTACCGAGGTCGCCAAATCCCAAGGGGCCAAGCGGATTTCGCTTATGGTAGCCCACCCACCGCTTCGGGCCGTTTTCGAAAAGTATGGGTTCGAAGTCAGCACGACCGAAGTAGCCCAGAGGGCCGCGCAGATTGGAATGGGCTTCCCGATGATCCTCGAACTCTAACCGTCGAGTCACAGCACGGGTCATGGACTAACGCGGTTCGGCCGAGCATCATGCCAGCATGAACATCTTTGACTTCGTGACGCAGGAAGAAATCGACGCCCTACCGGAGGACGCGCGAGCAGCATTCGGCGAGATCGTTCGAATAGCATCGTCGCGTCTGACCGGCGAAGTGTCGCGACACGATGTGGATGACAATAACGGTTGGGAAGCCATCAACGAAGCCCGACACGGCTTTATGAACACCCTGATCGGTGTCGCGAAAAGCTACGATGTAGAGCCGTTTGCGAGCCTTGAAATACCGGACATCAAAGACTTCGGACCTGATGACCATCGCAGGTTCAAGGCTCGCCTCGACCATTACATGGCTCAACTCGTTATCGGCAACTCGCTCCGGGGCCAAAGGGCGTCGGTAAGGATCGCCGACAATGTGAAAGATGACATTCGAGGCTACATCCACGGCTTGAAGGGAGCGATTGACGCCTCCGATTTGTCAGAAGGTAAAAAGGCGTCGCTCCGATCCAAGCTTGCCGCGTTTGAAGCGGAACTCGATAAGCGGCGGGTCAACCTGATGGCCCTGACCTATCTGATAGTCGATTTGCTGGGTCAGCCGGGTGCAGTTTGGGCGTCGTATGAGTTGGTTCAGGCCCTCGCCAACAAGACAATCACAGCCGTCCACGATCAAAAGAGCATTGAGGACGAAGAACGGGCACTGGCTTTGCCCGCACCGATCAAACAGATTACTGATGCCCGGATCGCCACACCGCCCCCGCCGCCGCCTCGCCCAGTAGGCCCGCGTGAAAGCTACGATCTCAACGACGACATTCCATTCTGAATGATCCGTTTCACGGTCGTGGTGCAGTGTCCCGATACATCTGCTCAATCGCTTCGTTGGCAGCCGCTCGCGCTTCCTTTTCAGCCAACTCCAGTTCGGCCCCGACTTCGGCGTAGGCGGTCGCCGCGCACTCTGAAAGCGATCTGATAGGGCACGAGTATACAGCACTCGTTATGTAGCCCTCGGGATAGCCGAAGCCTTCTCCAGCCTTCGATGCGGTCAATACGATTGCGTAGGTCGTGGATGGACCGACCGTGATTGTGCTGGTGTCCATGCTCGTGACGAACAGCTTGAACTGCGGCCCTTCGCTGGTGACTCGGAAGGAAGCCGAGCGTCTGAATTGGTCTCGCAGCAAAAATACGAACTGTTGTCCGCCTCGGTCCTCGCCGTGGTGGACGATCTCGACGGCAAACTTTTCCGTTGGTTCGCCAATGACCTGTGCGCCCGCGAACGTGAGTGCTGACAGTAGCTCGATCACGACTTTCCCTCCCTGAACCCTCGAATCGTATCACCGAAACCGTGCCAGACCGTGCCAAGCCCGGCGGCGCGGGCCTGAAAATCGTGCCAACCGTGCCAAACCATGGGCCACGTTGCTGATTTCGTTTACGAAAATGGAGAGCGGGGAAACCGTGCCAAGTGCCAGATTTCCCCGCTGAAACCGTGCCAACCGTGCCAAAAACGGGCCATTTGGCGCGTCTGGCACGGCACGATCCGGCCCGATGGCCGTAAGTTATTGGTTTTGCTTGGAATGAATGGCGGAGACGGAGGGATTCGAACCCTCGGTACCCCTTACGGGGTACGACGATTTAGCAAACCGTTGCCTTCAGCCACTCGGCCACGTCTCCTGCGAGGGCGTCGATAGCGGAGGCTGATGCGTCGCGCAATCCGGTTCGCGAGAAAGCGTCCACGTTAACGCGACATAGAGGCCAAAGCGGCAGTATCGCGGCCGTCATTCGCTCCTGGATCGCCTGTTGCTCGACCGTCCCGCCAGTCTCGCCGCCAACCCGCCGCTAAAGAGCCGGCCGTCGCGCGGGCCGTTCCGCCCGGAGATCTGGCTGAATGCGCGCGAGCGATCGTCCGTGCGGCTGTCGGCGCACTATTTCCGGCTGATCGACGTGCTAATGGTCTGCGGATTGGCGTTCAGCGCGGTTCTGACGATCCAGCCGACGGGCTTGGCCTCGATCACGGTCGGCGACGCCGCGCCCGTGGTTGTCGGCGCCGTTTTGGTGCTCGTGCTGATGCGCGCGCTTCAGCTTTATCGATTCGGGAGCGACACGCCCTGGCCTCTGCATATGACGGGCGTTGTGGGCGTGGGAGTCGTCTCGGCCGGCGTGGCGCTCGTGCTGGGTTGGCTGATGGACCGCCCGGCACTGGACGTCATTGCGCCCTGGGCGCTGACGACGACGGCCGCCGTGGCGCTGTTGCACGGCTTGTGGCTGGTCGTCATTGCACGCTGGCGTCGGCTGGACGTGCTGTCGCCCAACATCGTCATCGTCGGCGCGACCCGACACGCGCGACGTCTGATCGAACAGGCGCTGGAGCGGCGTGACATGAATGTGCTGGGCGTGTTCGACGACCGGCTGGCCCGATCGCCCGACAGCGTCGCCGGCGTGCCGGTGCTGGGGACCGCCAAGGCCCTGCTGACCCACCGGCTGACGCCCTATGTCGACCGGATCGTGCTGGCCATCGATCCCGAGGCGGGCCAGCGCGTGCGCGACCTGACGCAGACCTTGAACGCCCTGCCCAATCCGCTGACGGTCCTGGTCGATTCGGAGTTGGGCCGCGACGGGCTGCTGAACAGGCTGGCGAATGCGCCGCTTGCGTCTTTGGATGGTCCTGCCAACCCGGACCGCCGCGCCTTCAACAAGCGGATGCAGGACCTGGTGATTGGCGCCGCAGCCCTGGTCGTCGCTGCGCCCATCATGGCCCTGGTGGCTCTGGCCGTGCGGCTGGATAGTCCCGGCCCCGTCTTCTTCCGCCAACGCCGTCATGGCTTCAATCACGAGACCATTGTCGTGTGGAAGTTCCGCTCCATGCGCCACGCCGCCGCCGATGCGACCGCAAGCCGCCAGGTCTGCGCCGACGACGACCGCGTGACCCGTGTCGGCCGCTTCATCCGCGCCACCAGCCTGGATGAACTGCCGCAGATCTTCAACGTCCTGTCCGGCGAGATGTCCCTGGTCGGCCCTCGCCCTCACGCGATCGGCATGAAGACCGGCGAAACCGAATCCGCCCTGCTGGTCGCCGAATACGCCCATCGCCACCGCATCAAGCCCGGCATGACCGGCTGGGCCGCCATCAAGGGCTCGCGCGGACCGGTGGACACCGAGGCCCAGGTGCGCGAACGCGTCCAACTGGACATCGAATACATCGAGCGCCAGTCCTTCTGGCTGGACCTCTGGGTGATCGCCATCACCATTCCCGTCCTGCTGGGCGACCGGGCGGCCGTGCGTTGAGCGAGAAGCGCATGTTCTGGCGCGGCGTCTGGGGCTATCTGCCGGCCCAGATCGTCCAGGGCGTGGTCGGTTTCCTGACCATCTTCGTCTTTACGCGCCTGCTCAGCGCCGACGACTTCGGCCATTACGCCCTGGCGTTTTCGGTCACGACCCTGGCCCACACCGTGACCTTCACCTGGCTGGAGGCGTCGATGGCGCGCTTCTGGGCGGCCGAGCGCACACCCGAGGGAATGGCGACCCATTTCGCCAGTCTGTACCGCACGTCGTTCACGATCATCGCCGTCTTCACCCCGATCGCGGCCCTGATCGTGTGGCTGGCGCCGCTGACGCCGGCGTTCAAGATCGCCGTCGCCTTCGGCCTGGCGGGCGCGCCCGTGCGCAACCTCGCGAAGCTGGCGCAGGAGCGGTATCGCGCGGCGGGCGAGGTGTCGAAATCCGCCGCCGTGGACATCGGCGTCGCCATCCTGGGCTTTCTGGTCGGGGCCGGATTCGCCCTGGCCGGCGCCGGCGCGGCGTCGCCCCTGCTGGGTCTGGCCATCGCCCCCCTGTTCGCCCTCCCCTTCATCCTGCCGGGCGAATTGCGACATGCGACGGGCGGGACCTTGGATCGCGTCCGGCTCAAGGCCTATGCCCTGTATGGCTATCCCATCGCGGCGTCGCTGACGCTGGCGCTGGTGCTGGCCTCGACGGATCGGTTCCTGCTGGCGGCCTTCATGGATGCGGCGGCGGTCGGCGCCTATCACGCCAGCTACAGCCTGGCGAACCGGACGCTGGACGTCATCTTCATCTGGCTGGGCGCGGCCGGTGCGCCGGCCATGGTCATGGCGCTGGAGCGCGGTGGGCGTGAGGCGCTGCGTCAGACGGCCATCGAGCAGGGATCGACCCTGATCCTGATCGGTCTGCCCGCCGCTGTCGGTCTGTCGCTGGTCGCGCGGCCGCTGGCGGAGTTGATGATCGGCCAGGATCTGCGCGCGGCCGCCGCCCTGGTCACACCGTGGATTGCGGCCTCGTCCTTCCTGTCGGGCATGATCGCCTATTATTTCGGCTTCGGCTTCACCCTGGGTAAGAAGACCGGCCTGCTGCTGGTGACCATGGCGATCCCGGCCCTGTGCAACGTCGCGCTGAACCTGATGCTGATCCCCCGCATGGGCGTGACCGGCGCCGCCGTCTCGACCACGGCCAGTTTCGCCATCGGCCTGATCGCCTGTATCCTGCTCAGCCGCCGCGCCATCGCCCTGCCCATGCCCTGGGAGGCGCTGATCCGCTGCGGGATCGCCTCCGCCGTCATGGCCGGGGTCGTCTGGATGATGCCGCCGCTGGGCGGTTTCATGGAGCTGATGCTGGACGCGAGCGTGGGCGGCCTCGTCTATGCCGTCGTCGCCCTGACCCTGAACGCCGCAGGCGTGCGTGACGTCCTCATGCGCCTGATCCGCGCGCGCCGGAGCATGACGGCGTGAGCGTCCAGATTCACGACAACGCCGCCTGGGCTCAGGCGACGCCGACGATCTCGGTCCTGATCCCCTTCCTGCGCGACGATCCGCAAGGCCTGTTGCGCCAACTGGACACCGAGGCCCCCGCCCTGTCCGGCGCGGTCGAGTTGATCCTGCTGGACGACGGCACCGCCGACGCCGATCTGACGACCCGGCTTCAGGCGACCACCGACACCCTGCATCTGCCCGTCCGCCTGATCACCTCGGCCGCCAACGAAGGGCGCGCCAGGGGCCGTAACCGCCTGACCACCGCCGCCCGAGGCGAGGCCTATCTGTTCCTCGACAGCGACATGCGGCCCGACACGTCCGTCTTCCTGCAAAACTGGCTGCGACTGACGAAGGATGACGCTCCCGCTGTGGCCTTCGGCGGCTTCTCTCTCGATCAGGCGCCGACCGACGCCCGGTTCGCCGTCCACCGCGCCCTGTCCGGCGCGTCTGAATGCCTGCCGGCGTCCCAGCGCGCCCTGACGCCCGAGAAATACGTCTACACCTCCAACCTGCTGGTGCGCCGCGACGTCTTCGCCGCCGAATCCTTCGATCCCGGTTTCAGCGGCTGGGGCTGGGAGGACGTGGAATGGGCCATGCGCGTCTCGCGCCGCTTTCCCGTCGTCCATATCGACAATCCCGCCACCCATATGGGCCTCGACACGGTCGAGGATCTGGCGCGCAAGTTCGATCAGGGCGCCGCCAACTTCGCCCGCGTCGTCGCCCTGCACCCCGCCATCGTCCGGACCTATCCCAGCTACAAGGCGGCGCGCGCCCTGAAAAGCCTGCCCGCCCTGCTGCTGGCGCGTCGCCTTATAAAACAGGCCGCCTTGACGACGGCCCTGCCGGTCAAGGCCCGCGCGTTCGCGCTCAGGCTCTACCGCGCCGCGGTCTATGCGGACGCCGTCTGACATGGGCGATGTCGCCGTCATCATCCCGACCCTGCGCCGCCCCGACAGCCTGGAGCGGGCTCTGCGTTCGGTCTTCGCCCAGACCGGATCGCTGCACCGCGTCGCCGCCATCGTCATCGCCGACAACGACCCGGAAGGGTCCGCCGCCGCCCTGATCGAGCGACTGCGCGCCGAGGCGCCCGTCCCACTGTCCTACGCCCACGCCCCCGTCCCCGGCGTGGCGACCGCACGCAACGTCGGCCTGTCCGCCACGGACGCTTCCCTGATCGCCTTCCTCGACGACGACGAGGCCGCCTCCCCCGGCTGGCTCAGTGCCATGCTGGACGCGCAAGGCCAGACCGGCGCCGATGTCGTCTTCGGCCCCATTCGCGGGCGCGTGCCGGACAACACCAGCTGGACCACCGCCTATCTGGAGCGGTTCTTCGGCCGCGAAGGCCCGCGCGAGACCGGCCTGACCGACGACATCCACGGTTGCGGGAACAGCCTGATGGTGCGCGCGACCGCCCTGCCCGGCGAGGCCCCCTTCGATGTCGCCATGAACGAGACGGGCGGCGAGGACGACCGGCTGTTCACCTCCCTGTCGGCGCGCGGCGGCCGTTTCGGCTGGGCCGCCGACGCCTGGGTGGATGAGTTTGCACCGCCGCACCGCGCCACGCTGACCTACGCCCTGACCCGCGCCTTCGCCTATGGCCAGAGCCCGAGCCAGATGGCCGCCGACCGTCGCGACTGGCCCGGTGTCATCAAATGGATGCTGGTCGGTCTGGCCCAAGCCGGTGTCTGGGGCGCCGCGTCCCTGATGTCCGCCCTCCTTCGTCGTCCCGACCGCGCCCACACCTATGACCGCTGCGCGCGTGGTCTCGGCAAGGTCCTTTGGACGAAAGGCTTCGAGCCGAAACTCTACGGCGCGGCGATGCTGAAGCGCCTTAGGGCCTGATCAGCGGATTGGCATGTAGCGGCAGGTGAAGTCAGGATCGCCCCTCATAAGGCTGGGCTTGAGGTGAATATACAGGCGTTCGCCGCCCGCAACGTCGTCCAGCGCAAACGCCTGTTCGGCCTCATACATCTCGTCCCGGTGCGCGTCCGTCCAACCCTTGGCCAGTTTGATGGCGCGCGCCTTGGCCGCCGGCAGGCTATCGGCGACGACGAAGACATTGCGGTGCTGCTCGGCGAACGCTACCCCATCGTAGCCGCCCAGGTTGACGTAATAGAGCTTCTCCTTGCCCTGATAGGGCGTGGGCAGAAGACTGACCTCATAGCCGTCTGCCTGCGAAATCTCAGACCAGCAGTCGATGTGCAGCGTCCCTTCACGTCCCCACCACTGCGCCAGCAAGGCGTCTTTCGTCACTTCGATCGTGGGGGCGACGAGGAACCGCATATCGTGCACCTCGATATTGGCGCCGGGGTGCTCTCCGCCGATGTAGATCGCAAACAGCTTCATTCGTCCTCGCGTCAGGCCGCCGTATCGGCAAGATCGACCGCAGGCTTTGCGGTATTCAGGATCAACGCCAGTCGCCGACCGACGATCCCGCCCATTTCGTGCGAACTGGTGATCCCTTGCGCGAAGGGATGCCGCCCCATGATGAACGGCAGGCTGAGACAGAACAGCCGATCCATCGGCAGAGGCGCGTCGACCGGCCGAAACATGTCATCGACCGCAATCCCCCGGATAACATCGGGCGCGTCATTCGCAACCTGATCACGCACGATCCCTTGCTCCAACAAGGACAAGAAAGGAAACTGGATGCCGCTCAGAGCCGCTTGCCCCGTCGCCTCGATGAAGATCGGGAAGTGGCGCGTCGTGTCACCGATGGTCACGCGCGCGCCGCCTTGGGGACAACGCGTATCGACATCGTGGTCGTCGCCCAGCGCGATGACATTCAGCCGTCTGGCGGTGTGCAGCGCCAGCATCCGCTCGATCGATTCGTGCGGCACACCGGCGTAGATATCGACAAAGATCGGCTTGAAGGCGCGGCTGAACCGCTCGAACTGGATGCTGTCCAGATGGGGCACGATGACGGCGACGATTTCATGCATGCGCAGGATGCCGTCGCGCCAGGCCACCGTCACCTCTGCGGCATGGTTCGCCTGCGCCTCCTTCAGGTTCGCGGCGGCCCAGACGAAGGGATCAACCGATGCCCGCCGCGCGAAATAGCTCTCGGCGAAGGTTTCCAGCGTCGCGTCATGCAGTCCCGTCTCGGCGGCGTAGTCCGGATCCAGATGGATCAGTTCGGCTCGAAAAAGGTCGAACACGGCGTCCAGCAGCCCGTCAGGACCGCACGCCACAGCCGCAGCGACAGCCTCGGGCGTACAATAGGTCAGCGGGCGATGCGGCAGCGGAAAATAGAAATCCGCCTCGGGCAACAGTCCCTTTCGCGACATCATGGCGATGTGAAAATCTTCGGTATCGGACGCGGGCTGATAGATCAGCCGATCATCCTGTCGAACGAAGTCCCCGTGCGACGTGGCCAGGGCGACGGCCGCATCGATGGCCGTCAACGACGACCCCCGAATGCCGATCTGCGTCGCCGGAACATCCGCGAGGTCAGATGCGGGCCAGGGGCTGAGGAAATATCCGGGCTGGGCGTCCGGCCGCGACGGCCACTGGTGACCCGTCGCCAGAACCACGTGGTCGAATACAGCCTTGGCGACCTTCCGCGACGGCGGCGACGTGAAGGTCAGCTCGATACCGTCCTTGCGGTTCGCAGCGTCGATGACCCGGCATCCCGTCTGCACATCTATGAGAACGCCCTTTGCGCGCGCTTGCTGAACCAGGGTGGCGAACTGACTTTCGAAGTATCGCCCCAAGGCGACACGCGGGACGAAGGTGCGCTCATCGAGCGACGCCCCATCCACGTCCAGCTCTGCCAGTTCGGCGGGCGTTCGTGCCGACAGCCAATCGGCCAACGTGTGCTCCAACGGCGGGATCTCTATGCTGGCGATATTGGACAGCATCGCCGGGTCGTTCCAGACCGGGCTGTAGGGGCTGCCGCAACCGGCCGTCTCTCGCGCCTCGAACACCGTGACCCGCGCCGAAACGACGCCTTGGGACAGCAGGGCATGGAGGGCGTAGAGCGTCGTCGGCCCCGCTCCGACGAATGCGACGGACTTTGTCATGGCCACACAATGCGCAAGACGCGCAAAGGCGCCGCATCCACGCCGAGTATCGCCCAAATGCTTCATTTTCTTGCTAAATGTGCGAAAGCGGACGTCGAAAATGTCGCTCAGAAAGACGTTAGCCCATCAGTCGCCGCAGGAACCCCGGCGCCTTGTAGGTCGAGCGATTCATGACCACGCCGGCGATCTTGCCGCCCACCGCCTCGATCTCGTCGCGCAGGATGACAGGCGCGTGTGCGGCCGTGCTTTCGGCGGCGATCACCAGGACCGTCATGTCCACGAAGGGGGCCAGGATGATCGCCATGTCGTTGCGGTCGGCGGCGGGCGCGTCGATGACGATGGTGTCGGCGTGTGGCCGCAGCGCCTCCCAATATCGGGGCTCTCCGACCGCCTCGACCCGGTGTCCGGATCGCAGCGCCTCCATGTGGAAATGCGTCACCCACAGACGGCCGCCCAGGCAGGACCGCGCCGTCAACAGTCGCGAGTCCGGCACCGGCTTTCCGTCGCGCCCGGTCACGCGCGGCGTCACGGCGTAAAAGCTTGACCCGTCGGGCGAGCCTTGCGCGGCCTTTCCGACCTGGCCGAAACGATCCGGCTCGGCCGACACCGTCTCCAACTGCCCCTGCTGGGCCAGATCGCCGTCGATCAGCCAGACGGGCTTTCGCGCCCGCACCGCCGCCAATCGGGCGAACTCTCGCGCAACGGTCGAGACGCCCTCGCCGGTCGCGGCGGAGGCGAACTGGATCACGCGCGCGCGGTGCGCCGGCGCCGGTCCCAGCGCCGCCCAAAGGCCCGCCATTTCTGAAGTCAGGTCGACCATCGAATCGCCAAGGCGCTCCCTAAGCCCTCAGCCTAGCACGACTTTCGCTAGGCCGCCTTGGCCGGCGCGACGGCCAGGACCGGCATGTCCAGGGTACGGCTGACCGAGGCCGGCGTCGTGAAGCCGCGCCGTGTGAACACGCGCAACAGGCCGACGCACAGGGCGGTGAAACCCGCGAAGAGGAAGACCGCCGCCAGCAGCGGGATCTTCAGGCTCTTGCCCGTCGCCGGCGGCTGGGCGCGTTCGATGACGGTGACGTTGTCGGCGCCGGCGGCGACCAGGGCGTTGTCGGCGCGGCTCTGGGTCTCGCGCTGCTGGAACTCTCGGATGGAGGCGCTCAGCACCTCGCGATTGCCGGCCAGCGTCGTGTTCTCGGATTCCAGCGCCGTCAGCCGCGCCTGCCGCGAACGGATATCGGCCAGCTGCCGGTCCAGAACCGCCAGACGCGCCGCCAGCGAGTCGCGCTCGGCCCGGGTGTTGATCCGCGTGGTCTCCAGCTCGGTCCAGACGGGATTCGGCCCGGTGCGGACTTCCTTCGCCCCAACGGCCGTGCCGGTCGCGACATAGGCTTGCAGTTGATTGATCCGCGCCTCGATGTCCTTCACCGGCTGGGCGTCGGGCTGATAGCGCGACAACAACTGCTCGCGCTCGGTGCGCAGTTGCAGCACCTGGTCCTGGGCCGAGATGTTGAGATCCTGCTGCAGTGCCACCTCCGCCGGCGTTCCCGCCTGCTGCGCCACCAGGGTGTTAAGCCGCTGAGCGGTCTGGTTCAGCTGGCTCTGGGTCGACATCCGGTCGGTGAAGACCGTCTGATAGGTCGCCGCCAGCGTCGCCTTGGCCGCGGTGAAGTCGCCGATATCATTGGACGCCAGGAAAGCCTCATAAGCCCGATCCGCATTACCGAGTTCATCCTCGAAAGCGATGCGCTGGCTGGCGATGGCCGGCGTCTTGTCCTGGAAGACTTCGCGGCGATAGATCAGATATTGCTCGATGATCGTGTTCAGCACCCGGGCCGCCCGTTCGGGATCGTCGGCCTTGTAGGTCAGGTGGATGACCGCGCTGCCCGGCGCCGTGGCGACGCCCAGGCCGCCGCCGACGGCTTTCAGCGCAGCGGAACGTGCGGCCTGCGGACTGCCCTTGGGCGGCTCGCCCAGGATGGCGGCGGGACCCAGCGCCTCGACCACCTTCTGACGCACCGCGCTGGAGCCCAGGATGGCGGCTTCGGAGTTGGCGACCTCGTCGCCCTGGGGCGCCTGGCCCCGCTCGGCCGTGCCGACGCGCGGTTGATAGACGTATTCCTGCCCCACGCCTGCGAAGACCGAGCCGGTGGCGGTGTAGCTCTTCTTCAGCGTCATGGCGGCGGCGAACCCCAGCCCCAGGATCACCACGAAGACGACGATCATCAGCAGCAGTTCGCGGAACAACAGGCCGATCACGTCCAGAACGCCGTAGCGCGGCCTTGTGGTGACGTGTGCGGTGGAGCGCATCGGGCGGGCCGAATCCCTTGAAAGGCGTGTTGTCGTCACCCTTCGCCCACCGGCGTTAACCGATGATTACCCATAACCGGCGAGGTTGCCTGATATCCCTCGTCGAGGCCGACCGATTCCCATGCTGACCGATCGCCGCCTGTTTCTGCTGACCCTGGGTTCAGCCTCCATCGCCGCCTCGCTGGCGGCCTGCGGCGGTGCCGGCGGCGTTCCCGATCCTCGGCGCGCCGACCGGTCGCCCTACGACGAGCTCGCCGGCCTGCCCTTCGCCCCCTGGACGGACCAGGAGCCGGAATATCTGCTGTATCCCGGCGACGAGATTGAGGTGGCGACGCCGACGGCCTCGGAGCTGACGCGCACGCTCAAGGTCGGTCCTGATGGTCGCATCGCCCTGCCCCTGATCGGATCGGTCATGGCGGCGGATCGCACCCTGCCCCAGCTTCAGCAGGTCGTCTCTGCGGCCTATGCTACCCAGCTGGTGCGCCCTGTTGTCGAGGTCACCCTGCGCCAGGCCGGCCCGATCCGCGTCTGGGTCGATGGCGAGGTGCGCAACCCGGGCGTCTTCGAAATGATCGGCGGTCTGGACGCCTATCAGGCGGTGATCCAGGCGGGCGGCTTCGCCCCGACGTCGCGTCAGGAAAGCGTGGCCCTGATCCGTCGCGGTCCGGGCGGCTCACGCATGATGCGGGTGGTGGACCTGCGTCCGCGTCGCGGCGAGGTCGTGCCCTTGCGGCGTGGCGACATCGTCTTCGTGCCGCGTTCGACGCTGGGCGAACTGGCGGCCTTCTTCACCCAGGTGCGCGCCGCCCTGCCGATCGGTTTCAGCTATTCGATCAACGGATCGAACGGCAACGGCTACGCTCAGTTCTGAGCCAGTCGTTTAGGCGACCAACTGAACCACGCCCTGGTCAATGTAGCGTCGCGCAGCCTTCTGGGCTTCGGCGATCTCCTCGCGTTCCATCTCCAGGCTCATCTCGCGGCGATAGACGCGCGCTTCGATCGAACCCTTCATGGCCGCCAGGTTGAAGATCATGTGGGCCGACACCCGGTCCATCGGACAACCGCCCGATCCGGCCGAATACATCATGCCCAGTTTGAACAGGTCGTCGCCGGACATGTCCGGGGTCGGCAGGGGCAGACCGTCGTCGTGGGCCTGCAGGTCGTGCGCCATTTCTTGCGCGTTCATCACCGTATCTCCTCAACGGGCGCCCTTCTGGGCCCGCCTCTGAGACGCCATCAAATACCGGTGGTTTGAAGTTAAAGTTAACAGCGAAACGGGTCGCACGTACTTTTCAGTAAAGCAGAAATGAATACTTCCGACGCGATTCAGACCTCGGAAATCTCTGATAAATCTCTTGTTCACCCCTCGTCGGCGCGGCCCACGCGCGCGCTGCAAACCTGACGGGATCGTTCAGCGGGCATTCAGGCGCGAGATCCGACCTTGCTCATCATTAACGGGTCGGATCGGCACATCCGTCGGCGGCCCAGCATGGAGCACGAAGATGAACCGCCTCACCAAGGCCGCCGTCGTCGCCCTCGCCCTGTCGACCACGGCCGTGCCGATGCTCGTTCAGGCCCAGGACCGCGACCGCCGCGAGTATCGTCAGGATCGCCGTGACGACCGCCGCGACTTCCGCCAGGAACGCCGTGAAGATCGCCGCGACTGGCGCGACGGTCGCTATGACAGCCGCCAGGACTATCGTCGTGATCGCCGCGACGACCGTCGCGACTACTGGGCGGAACGCCGGGACGACCGTCGCGATTGGCGCAACGACCGCTGGGACCGCAACAACAGCAACTGGTGGCGCGGCCGCTCGGACTTCCGGGGCTACAATGGTCCGCGCTCGGGTTACTGGTATGCGCCCAGCTACGGCTATTACCGGGTCGAGCCGCGCTACAGCGGCTATCGCTGGCGCACCGGCGGCTATTTGCCGGCACAGTATCGCAGCTACTACGTCCGCGACCCCTATGTTTACGGCCTTCGCGAAGCCCCGCGCGGCTATCGCTACGTCCACGCCGGCAACGACATCCTGTTGATCGCCGTGGCCAGCGGCCTGATCGCCAGCGTCCTCTCGGGCGTCTATTAAGCCCCGTCATAACCGGACGATCGAACCCCGCAGGTCTTGCCTGCGGGGTTCTCCTTTTTCCGACAGCCCCTTGATTGCGAACAGTGTTCAGCCTGGGTTCATCGCCACGGATCGATGATCGCCTCAAGCCGCCGGAGACACGGCGTGCAGGAACCAAAGACCATGAAACGCCTCCTGATGGCTTTCACCGCCATCGCCGCCGTCGCCGGCCCGCTTGCAACTCCGATGCAAGCCCTCGCCCAGGAACAGGATCAGGCTCAGCAGGAACGGCCGCAGCGCGAAGGGCGCGCCCGCGGCATGAATCGGCCCGAGCGCCCGCAGATGGGTCGTGAGGACGGACCGCGCGAGCCTCGCCCGGAACGTCCCAGCCGCCCCGCAAACGATACGCCCCGTCCCGAGCGCCCGTCGGGTGGCGAACGTCCCAATGCTGGCGGTCAACGTCCGGATCGTCCCGAAGGCGGCTGGAACCGGCCTGATCGCCCAAACACTGGCGGCCAGCGTCCTGACCGGCCGGAAGGCGGCTGGAACCGTCCCGATCGCACACACACCGGCGGCCAGCGTCCTGACCGG
>NZ_DLTK01000074.1:0-33455 GCF_002500885.1 Brevundimonas sp. UBA7838 | reverse complement strand
TTCGAACTTTTCCTTGGCCATTTTCTAGCTCCTAAGGTCCCCGAACCGGGGTTCCTGCAGTTTGGGGGTTAAGGACGCCCGGTCCTTACGGTCCGGGCGCATATAGGCGGGCTTTCCGAAAAGGGAAAGCTTAGGCGTACTTCTTGATCACTTCGTCGGCGACGTGTTGCGGCACCGGCTCGTAGTGGTCGTATTGCATGGTGAACTGAGCGCGGCCCTGCGACATGCCGCGCAGCGTGTTCACATAACCGAACATGTTGGCCAGCGGCACGAAGGCGTTCACGACGGTGGCGTTGCCGCGCATGTCCTGACCCTGGATCATGCCGCGACGGCCGTTCAGGTCGCCGATAACCGAGCCGAGGTATTCCTCGGGGGTCACGACTTCCACCGCCATGATCGGCTCGAGCAGCTTGGGCGAACCCTTCTCCTTCAGCTCGCGGAAGGCGGCGCGCGACGCGATTTCGAACGCCAGCACGCTGGAGTCGACGTCGTGGTACTTGCCGTCCGTCAGCGTCGCCTTGAAGTCGATCAGCGGGAAGCCGGCCAGCAGACCGTTGTCCTTGGCCGAGTTCAGGCCCTTTTCGACGCCGGGGATGTATTCCTTCGGCACCGCGCCGCCGACGATCGAGTTCTCGAACACGAAGCCCGAGCCCGGCTCGCCGGGTTCGAAGGTGATCATGACGCGGGCGAACTGGCCCGTACCGCCGGTCTGCTTCTTGTGCGTGTAGTCGATGTCGACCTTGCGGCCCAGCGATTCACGATAGGCGACCTGCGGCGCGCCGATGTTGGCCTCGACCTTGTAGGTGCGCTTCAGGATGTCGATCTTGATGTCCAGGTGTAGCTCGCCCATGCCCTTCAGGATCGTCTGGCCCGACTCGTGGTCGGTCGAGACGGTGAAGGAGGGATCTTCCGAGGCCAGCTTGGCCAGGGCGACGCCCAGCTTCTCCTGGTCGCCCTTGGTCTTGGGCTCGACCGAGATCTCGATGACCGGCGCCGGGAACTCCATTTTCTCCAGGATGACGGGCGACTTGATCGGGTCGCACAGGGTGTCGCCCGTGCGGGTTTCCTTCAGGCCTGCCAGGGCGACGATGTCGCCGGCGTAGGCTTCCTTGACGTCTTCACGGTTGTTGGAGTGCATCTGCAGCATCCGGCCGACGCGCTCTTTCTTGTCGCGGCTGGAGTTCAGCAGCGACTGACCGGTTTCCATCTTGCCCGAATACAGGCGGCAGAAGGTCAGCGAGCCGACGAAGGGGTCGTCCATGATCTTGAAGGCCAGGACCGACAGGGGCTCTTCGTCCGAAGCCTTACGCACGACGGGCTCTTCGGTCTTGAAGTCGATGCCCGGCGTCGGCGGGATGTCCAGCGGCGACGGCAGATAGTCGACGACGGCGTCCAGCAGCGTCTGCACGCCCTTGTTCTTGAAGGCCGAGCCGCACAGGATCGGATAGAAGGCGCCGGTCAGAACGGCCTTACGGATGCACTTCTTGATGGTGGCTTCGTCGGGCTCGTTGCCCTCGAGGTAGGCTTCCATCGCCTCGTCGTCCAGCTCGACGGCGTTGTCGATCAGGTACTGACGCGCAGCGATCGCCTTGTCCATCAGGTCGTCGGGGATCGGCACGTCCTTGTAGGAAGCGCCCAGGCCGTCGTTGTCCCAGACCACGCCGGTCATGCGGACCAGATCGACCAGACCCGACAGCGAGGACTCAGCGCCGATCGGGAACTGGATCGGCACGGCCTTGGCGCCCAGACGGTCGCGGATCGACTCGACCGAGGCGTCGAAGTCGGCGCCGATCTTGTCCATCTTGTTGACGTAGACGATGCGCGGCACCTTGTACTTGTCGGCCTGGCGCCAGACGGTTTCCGTCTGCGGCTCGACGCCGGCGTTGCCGTCTAGCACGGTCACGGCGCCGTCGAGGACGCGCAGCGAACGCTCAACCTCAATGGTGAAGTCCACGTGGCCTGGGGTGTCGATGATGTTCAGACGCTTGCCTTGCCAGAAGGCGGTCGTCGCGGCGGACGTGATGGTGATGCCGCGCTCCTGCTCCTGGTCCATCCAGTCCATGGTCGCAGCGCCGTCGTGGACTTCGCCGATCTTGTGGGATTTACCGGTGTAATACAGGATCCGCTCGGTCGTCGTCGTCTTGCCCGCGTCGATGTGGGCCATGATGCCGAAGTTGCGGTAGTCCTCGAGCTTGTGAGTGCGGGCCATGAAAGCGTGCCTTGAAAATTTCAGGACGCTCAGGTGCGCCCTCGGAAGGATGTCGGTGTTCGGATAAGCGAGCGCGGGCGATTTAACTTAAACCGCCCGCGCCGGAAACCCTTAGATAGTCAGCGTAGATGACGCTTTGAAGGCGTTACCAGCGATAGTGGCTGAAGGCGCGGTTGGCTTCGGCCATCTTGTGGGTGTCTTCACGCTTCTTGACCGCGGTGCCGCGGTTGTTCGAGGCGTCCAGCAGTTCGGCGGCCAGCTTCTCGGTCATGGTGTTCTCGCCACGCTTGCGCGCGGCGTTCACCAGCCAGCGGATGGCCAGAGCGCGGCGACGGTCCGGACGGACTTCGACGGGCACCTGATAAGTGGCGCCGCCGACGCGACGCGAGCGCACTTCGACCGACGGGGAGACGTTGTCCAGGGCGGCGTGGAAGGTCGCGACCGGCTCCTGGTCCTTCTTCTTCTCGGCCAGGATGTCGAAGGCGCCGTACACGATGTTTTCGGCGACGGCCTTCTTACCTTCGTACATGACGTAGTTCATGAACTTGGTGACGATCAGGTCCCCGAATTTGGGATCCGGCAGAACTTCACGTTTCTGGGCGCGGTGACGACGCGACATGGGGTATTCCTTGCAGTGCCCGACCAGCGCCGGGAAGATCTCGAAAAGGCCTCCGGGCGCGACGGCCCGGAGAAGAATGGCTTACTTCGGACGCTTGGCGCCGTAGTGCGAACGACGCTGCTTACGGTCCTTGACGCCTTGGGTATCCAGAACGCCGCGCAGGATGTGATAGCGAACGCCGGGCAAGTCCTTCACGCGGCCGCCGCGGATCAGAACAACCGAGTGTTCTTGCAGGTTGTGGCCTTCGCCGGGGATGTAGCACACGGCTTCGTAGCCGTTCTTGGCCAGACGGACCTTGGCGACCTTACGCAGAGCCGAGTTCGGCTTCTTCGGGGTCGTGGTGTAAACGCGGGTGCAGACGCCGCGACGCTGGGGCGAACCCTCCAGAGCCGGCACCTTGTTGCGGGTGGGCTTGGGCTTGCGCGGCTTGCGGATCAGCTGGTTGATCGTAGGCATTCGAAACTCGTCTCGACTTCTGATGGAGGCGTGTGTCTTTCGACCGAAGCGCCTCTCGCCTTCTTGTGAACGGGGGACCATCCCCTCGCCCGGGTGTCATCGAGACTGAGCGCGCGACCACCCAAACAGAAAAACCGGAACGCGCGCTTTGGGCGTTCCGGCGGGCACAGCCCGTCCGTTGGATTGTCACGATCTCAGCGACCGGCGAACCGGCCACGCCTCGAAAGTGGGCGGCTTCTACGCCCGATGGGCGCGAAGGTCAAGGCGGCGCTAATCCGCCAGCCGGAAACGCGTAGTGAAGCGCACCTTGCCGCCAGGTCTGGATTGAGCGTTCGTCAGTTTGGCCTTTTGCGCAACGTCGAGGGCAGCCTGACCGAATCCCTGTCCGGGAGGAGTCTCTGAGATGACGATGCAGGCCGATAGGGTTCCGTTCTGGGCGACGGTGCATTCCACGGTGACCGAGCCGTCCTCCGGGTTAGGCGTGAAACTGCGGCCCACCACAGGAGTTCCGCCGGCCAACACAGCGACGGGCGGCGATGCACACGCGGTCAGTGCAAACAGTCCCGCCGTCATTACAAGCAGCGCCGCCTTGCTCATCCTCAATCACCCGTCGGCCCGAAAGCGGCCATGCTTCTAGCACAGCTTGCATCGGATCAAGGGGGAAGACGCATTGGCGTTTGCACAGCTGACGCGACCAGAGCGGCGCCTGGCTTGGCGAAAGGCGGGCCTGGCGACGGCGTCAGTGGCGATCAACACCGCGCTGATCGCCTTCCTGTCGTTCATGGCCCTGGGCATAGAGGGCGACGTCGTCGCGCCCGAACAGCCGCCGATCTACGTCGATATTACGCCCCGCCCCCTTCTGCGCGACGAGCGGCCTAGAACGCCGGTCCAGGCGCCCGCAGTCGACGATACGGCGCGCTCAGCGCAGAATGCGCGCCCGACGGTTCAGACGCCCTCCCCGCGCCAGGCAACGCCGTCGGACAGTCGCCCTGCCCCGATCCGTCCGCGGATCGCCGCGCCCACGCCCCAGGGCGCGCCCACGCCGCCGGGCGCCTGGACGGTCAATCCGAACGATCGCGCCGGCGCCATGTCCCGTGTCCTGCGTCAGGGCTTGATCGGCTGCACCACGCCGCAACAGCTCAACGCCGCCGAGCGCGCCCATTGCCGCGAGGACGCCATGCGACGCGGAATGAACGCCGCTCCGATCACCGGCACGGGCAACCCCGAGCGCGACGCCGCCTTTGCGCGCGAGGGGGCGCGGCGTCTGGCCGAATGGGAGGCGCGCCGTCGTCCTCTGTCCGGCGGCGTCGGCGTGGTGGGTCCGGCGGACTGCGTCGGCTCGAACTTCGGTACAGGCTGCGCCGGCGCGCAGTTGAATCCCTCGCTGGCGCCTGACTCGACCCGCAACGTCCAGACCCGACGCGACGGCCACCGGGCCGGCGGCGCACCGATCACGCCAGGTGCTTCAGCCCCGATAGAGCGGTGGAAAGATTGAGGTCAGTGATCCTGGCAATAGGCGTCATGCATGGCCGCGCCGAGATTGAGCATCATCGTCTTGGCTTCAACGACGACGAAGAGCGACAAAATCACGGCCGTTAGGCCCCACAGCACCTTGTCAGCTTTCGTCATGGCGGCCCTCTACACAACCCTGGCTCAGTTCAAAGCAATCCGAGCACGCGTCAAGGCATAGAAAAAGGGCGGCGCCGTCGCCGGCGCCGCCCTCTTCGTATCTTCGCTTGAGAAGCGTGAGATCAGCTCTCGCTGCTCTCCAGCTCCAGTTGCAGATCGGCCGGCAGCGGCTCGATCGCCTCTTCCAGGGCCGAGGTCAGTTCTGCATCACGCTCGTTGGCGATCTTCTGCAGGCTGCGCAGGTAGGCGCCGGTGCCGGCCGGGATCAGGCGGCCGACGATGACGTTTTCCTTCAGGCCTTCCAGCATGTCCTTCTTGCCGTGGACCGAGGCGTCGGTGAGGACGCGAGTGGTCTCCTGGAAAGACGCCGCCGAGATGAAGCTGCGGGTTTGCAGCGACGCCTTGGTGATGCCCAGCAGGACGGGCTGGGTGGTGGCCAGACGGCCGCCACGCTTCTCGACCTTGGCGTTTTCCAGAACGGCTTCGGCGACTTCGACGGTGTCGCCGCGGATCAGGGTGGTTTCACCCGAATCCAGCACTTCCACCTTCTGCAGCATCTGACGCACGATGACTTCGATGTGCTTGTCGTTGATCGGCACGCCCTGCAGTCGATAGACCTCCTGCACTTCGTTCACCAGATACTCGGCCAGCGCCTCGACGCCTTGGATGCGCAGCAGATCGTGCGGATCCGGGTTGCCGTCGATGATGTAGTCGCCCTTCTGGATCAGATCGCCGTCGTGGACGGAGATGTGCTTGCCCTTCGGGATCAGGAACTCGACCGGTTCGCCCTGCACGCCGTCGGCGTTGGGCTCGGGCGTGATCTTGATGCGACGCTTGTTCTTGTAGTCGCGGCCGAATTCGACGCGACCATCCATCTCGGCGATGACCGCGCAGTCCTTCGGACGGCGAGCTTCGAACAGTTCGGCGACGCGCGGCAGACCGCCGGTGATGTCGCGGGTCTTGGCGCCTTCGGTCGGAACGCGAGCGATGATCTCGCCCGGCTTGACCTCATCGCCGTTCGACACGGACAGAACCGCGCCCACGGGCAGCAGATAGCGGGCGTCCGAACCGGAAGACAGCTTGGCGTAGGCATCGCCCAGGGTGACGCCCATGGCCGGACGCAGGTCCGAGCCGCGCGGGCTGGCGCGCCAGTCGCTGACGACGCGCTGGGCGATGCCCGTCGCTTCGTCGGTTTCTTCCTTGACCGACAGGCCTTCGACCAGGTCTTCGAAGCGCACGACGCCGCCAACTTCCGTCAGGATCGGGGTGGTGTAGGGGTCCCACTCCGCCAGGCGCTGGTTCTTCTTGACCTCGTCGCCGTCCTTGACGCGGATTCGGGCGCCGTAAGGAGCCTTGTGCGTCTCGCGGTCCTTGCCGTCCACGACCACGGTCACGATGACGTTGCGGCTCATGGCCACCAGGTCGCCGTGGGCCGCGACGACGGTCGGGCCGGTGACCTTGGCCGTACCGGCGTTGGTCGCCTCCATGAAGGAGGTTTCCGCCACCTGAGCCGTACCGCCGATGTGGAAGGTCCGCATCGTCAGCTGGGTGCCCGGCTCGCCGATCGACTGGGCGGCGATGACGCCGACCGCTTCGCCGATGTTGACGTTGGTGCCGCGCGCCAGGTCACGGCCGTAGCAGTGGGCGCAGATCCCGGCTTCGGCCTCGCAGGTCAGGGCCGAACGGACCTTGACCGACTGGACGCCCGCGGCCTCGACGGCCTCGGCGACTTCTTCCACCAGATAGGTGTCGGCGGGGAACAGGACGGTATCGGTGCCCGGCTCCTTGATGTCCTCGGCCGCATAGCGACCCAGGATGCGCTGACCCAGCGAGACCAGCACGTCGCCGCCTTCCATCACCGCACGCAGTGTGATGCCGCGCGTCGAGCCGCAATCCTGCTCGGTGACGATGGAGTCCTGCGCCACGTCCACCAGACGGCGGGTCAGGTAACCCGAGTTGGCGGTCTTCAGCGCGGTGTCGGCCAGACCCTTACGGGCGCCGTGGGTGGAGTTGAAGTATTCAAGGACGGTCAGGCCTTCCTTGAAGTTCGAGGTGATCGGCGTCTCGATGATCTCGCCGGACGGCTTGGCCATCAGGCCGCGCATGCCGCCCAGTTGCTTCATCTGCGCCTGCGAACCACGGGCGCCGGAGTTGGCCATCATGAAGACCGAGTTGATGTCGGGGTTTTCACCCTCGATCAGCACGCGCGGTTGCGCGATCTCGCCCATCATGGCGTCGGCGATCCGGTCCGTGGCCTTGGACCAGGCGTCGACCACCTTGTTGTATTTCTCGCCGCGCGTGATCAGGCCGTCGGCGTACTGTTGCTCGTACTCTTCGACCTGGGTGCGGGTCTCGGCGACCAGCTCGACCTTCTTGGCCGGGATCACGATGTCGTCCTTGCCGAACGAAATGCCGGCCTTGGCGGCTTCGCGGAAGCCCAGGCCCATCATCTGGTCGGCGAAGATGACCGTCGCCTTCTGACCGCAGTGGCGATAGACCACGTCGATCAGATTGCCGATTTCCTTCTTGGTCAGGTTCTTCTCGAGCAGGCGGTAGCCGACGTTCGGATTACGCGGCAGCAGAGCCGCCAGCTTCATCCGGCCCGGCGTAGTGTCGATGACCTTGGTCACCTCATTGCCTTCGGCGTCCTGTTCCGTCCAGCGCGCCTTAATGCGCGTGTGCAGGGTGACGACCTTGGCGTCCAGCGCCGCATCGATCTCGCCGATGTTGGCGAACAGCTTGCCTTCACCCGGCTCGCCGTCCTTGACCAGCGACAGATAGTACAGGCCCAGGACGATGTCCTGCGACGGCACGATGATCGGCTTGCCGTTGGCGGGCGACAGGATGTTGTTGGTCGACATCATCAGGACGCGCGCTTCCAACTGGGCCTCGAGGCTCAGCGGGACGTGAACGGCCATCTGGTCGCCGTCGAAGTCGGCGTTGAAGGCGGTGCAGACCAGCGGGTGCAGGCGGATGGCCTTGCCCTCGATCAGCTTGGGCTCGAACGCCTGGATGCCCAGACGGTGAAGCGTCGGCGCGCGGTTCAGCAGAACCGGGTGCTCGCGGATGACCTCGTCCAGGATGTCCCAGACGGCGGGCTGCTCGCGCTCGACCATGCGCTTGGATTGCTTGACGGTGCCCGACAGGCCCTTGGCGTCCAGGCGCGCATAGATGAACGGCTTGAACAGCTCCAGCGCCATCTTCTTGGGCAGGCCGCACTCGTGCAACTTCAGTTCCGGACCCACGGTGATGACCGAACGGCCCGAATAGTCGACGCGCTTGCCCAGCAGGTTCTGACGGAAGCGACCCTGCTTACCCTTCAGCATGTCGGCCAGCGACTTCAGCGGACGCTTGTTTGCGCCCGTGATCACGCGACCACGACGGCCGTTGTCGAACAGGGCGTCGACAGACTCCTGCAGCATCCGCTTTTCGTTACGGATGATGATGTCCGGCGCGCGCAGCTCCATCAGGCGCTTCAGGCGGTTGTTGCGGTTGATGACACGGCGATACAGGTCGTTCAGGTCGGAGGTCGCGAAACGACCGCCGTCCAGCGGCACCAGCGGACGCAGTTCCGGCGGGATGACCGGCACGATCGTCAGGATCATCCACTCGGGCTTGTTGCCCGATTCCAGGAAGGCCTCGATCAGCTTCAGGCGCTTGGACGCCTTCTTGGCCTTCATTTCCGAGGGATTGTCGGCCAGCTCGGCGCGGTGCTTTTCGGCTTCCGCGTTCAGGTCGATGCCCATCAGCAGGTTGCGGACGGCCTCGGCGCCGATCTCGGCGGTGAAGCCGTCATCGCCGAACTCTTCTTGGTAGCGATAGAACTCGTCTTCCGTCAGCAGTTGGTTCTGCTTCAGCGGGGTCAGGCCCGGCTCGGTGACGATGTAGTTCTCGAAGTACAGGACGCGCTCGACGTCCTTCAGCGCCATGTCCAGCATCAGCGAGATGCGGCTGGGCAGCGACTTCAGGAACCAGATGTGGGCGACCGGCGCAGCCAGGTCGATGTGACCCATGCGCTCGCGGCGAACGCGAGCCAGGGTGACTTCGACGCCGCACTTCTCGCAGATGATGCCCTTATACTTCATGCGCTTGTACTTGCCGCACAGGCATTCGTAGTCCTTGGTCGGGCCAAAGATACGCGCGCAGAACAGGCCGTCACGCTCGGGCTTGAACGTACGGTAGTTGATGGTTTCCGGCTTCTTGATCTCGCCGAACGACCACGAACGGATCTTCTCGGGCGAGGCCAGGGCGATCTTGATCTGGTCGAAGGTCGGGGTGACCGGGACCGGGTTGAAGATGTTCAGGACTTCCTGGTTCATCTTGGTTTCCTTCTGCAGCCCAAGGCTGCGTCAAATCTTTTCAGAGGGGGAACGGCGCCGTGATGGGTGAATCGTGAGTCGTGACGAGCATCGGCCCAGTCACGACTCACGCGTCACGTCTCACGAATTCCCCAGCTCCACGTTCAGACCCAGCGAACGCATTTCCTTGATGAGCACGTTGAAGCTCTCGGGAATGCCGGCCTCGAAGCTGTCGTCGCCACGGACGATGGCCTCGTAGACCTTGGTCCGGCCGGCCACGTCGTCGGACTTCACCGTCAGCATCTCCTGCAGGGTGTAGGCGGCGCCGTAAGCTTCCAGAGCCCAGACCTCCATTTCCCCGAAGCGCTGACCGCCGAACTGCGCCTTGCCGCCCAACGGCTGCTGGGTGACCAGCGAGTACGGGCCGATGGAGCGGGCGTGGATCTTGTCGTCGACCAGGTGGTGCAGCTTCAGCATGTAGATGTAGCCGACCGTGACCGGACGCTTGAACTGCTCGCCGGTTTGACCGTCGTACAGGATCGACTGGGCCGACTTGTTCAGCCCCGCCTCTTCCAGCAGACGCTCGATGTCGCCAATGTGCGCGCCGTCGAAGACCGGGGTCGCGAAGGGTACGCCCTTGGACAGGTTCTTCGCCAATTCGATCAGCTCTTCCTCATCCTGCGGCAGAGGGGTCTCCTCGCCGTAGATATGCGTCAGACGATCGATCAGCGCCTGCTTCTGACCACCCGCTTGCCAGGCTTCCAGCAGACCGGAGATCTGCTTGCCCAGACCGGCGGCGGCCCAACCCAGGTGGGTTTCGAAGATCTGGCCGATGTTCATGCGCGAAGGCACGCCCAGCGGGTTCAGAACGACGTCGACGTGCGTGCCGTCTTCCAGGTGCGGCATGTCCTCGATCGGCAGGATCTTGGAGATGACGCCCTTGTTGCCGTGACGGCCGGCCATCTTGTCGCCGGGCTGAAGCTTGCGCTTCACGGCCACGAAGACCTTGACCATCTTCATCACGCCGGGGGGCAGTTCGTCACCGCGCTGCAGCTTCTCGACCTTGTCTTCGAAACGACGGTCCAGTTGCTTGCGAGCATCCTCGAACTGGCGCTTCATCGCTTCCAGCTCGCCCATGGCCTTTTCGTCGTCCAGGGCGATCTGCCACCACAGACCACGGCTGACCTCGGCCAGCTTCTCGTCGGTCAGTTCGCCGCGGCCGATGCCCTTGGGCCCCGACACGGCGTTCTTGCCCACGATCAGCGGCTTCAGGCGGCCATAGACGTTGCGCTCGAGGATCTTGAGCTCGTCGTCGCGGTCCTTGCCCAGACGTTCGATCTCGGCGCGTTCGATCGCCATGGCGCGCTCGTCCTTGTCGACGCCGTGACGGTTGAAGACGCGAACGTCGACGATCGTGCCGGCGACGCCGGGCGGCAGGCGCAGGGAGGTGTCGCGCACGTCCGAAGCCTTCTCGCCGAAGATGGCGCGCAGCAGCTTCTCTTCCGGCGTCATCGGACTTTCGCCCTTCGGCGTGACCTTGCCGACCAGAATATCGCCCGGCTGGACCTCGGCGCCGATGGCCACAATGCCCGCTTCGTCGAGGTTGCGCAGGGCTTCCTCGCCGACGTTGGGGATGTCGCGCGTGATTTCCTCAGGGCCAAGCTTCGTATCGCGGGCGGCGACTTCGAACTCTTCCAGGTGGATCGAGGTGAAGACGTCGTCGCGCACGATGCGCTCGGAGATCAGGATGGAGTCTTCGAAGTTGTAGCCGTTCCAGGGCATGAAGGCGACCAGGGCGTTGCGGCCCAGAGCCAGTTCGCCCAGGTCCGTCGACGGACCGTCGGCGATGACGTCGCCGCCCTTCACCTGATCGCCCACGCGCACGATCGGGCGCTGGTTGATGCAGGTCGACTGGTTCGAACGCTGGAACTTCGACAGGCGGTAGATATCGACGCCAGAGCGGGCGGCGTCCACGTCGCCGGTGGCGCGCACGACGATCCGGGTGCCGTCGATCTGTTCGACGACGCCGTCACGACGGGCGACCACGACGGCGCCGGAGTCCACGGCCACGACCGCTTCCATGCCGGTGCCGACCAGCGGCGCGTCCGACTGCACCAGAGGCACGGCCTGACGTTGCATGTTGGCGCCCATCAGCGCGCGGTTGGCGTCGTCGTTTTCCAGGAACGGGATCAGGGCCGCAGCGACCGAAACGACCTGTTTCGGCGACACGTCCATCATGTCCACGGCGTCCTTGTTCAGGAGCTGGGATTCACCGTTGATCCGGCCGGGAACCAGGTCCTCGACGATCTGACCATTCTTCAGTTCGATGTTGGCCTGAGCGATCGTGTACTTCGACTCTTCCATGGCCGAGATGTAGACCACCTCGCCCTGGGCCTGGCCGTCCTTCACGCGACGGTACGGGCTCTCGATGAAGCCGTACTTGTTGACGCGCGCGTGGGTGGCCAGCGAGTTGATCAGGCCGATGTTCGGGCCTTCCGGCGTTTCGATCGGGCAGATGCGGCCGTAGTGGGTCGGGTGCACGTCGCGGACTTCGAAGCCCGCGCGCTCACGCGTCAGACCGCCCGGGCCAAGCGCCGACAGACGACGCTTGTGGGTGATTTCCGACAGCGGGTTCGTCTGGTCCATGAACTGCGACAGCTGCGACGAACCGAAGAACTCGCGAACCGCGGCGGCGGCCGGCTTGGCGTTGATCAGGTCGTGCGGCATGACCGTGTCGATATCGACCGAGGACATGCGCTCCTTGATGGCGCGCTCCATGCGCAGCAGACCGACGCGGTACTGGTTTTCCAGCAGCTCGCCGACCGAACGGACCCGGCGGTTGCCCAGGTTGTCGATGTCGTCGATCTCGCCGCGGCCGTCCTTCAGGCCGACCAGGATCTGCAGCACCTTCAGCACGTCTTCCTTGCGCAGGACGCGGATCTCGTCGGAGACCTCGGGGCTTTCCAGACGCATGTTCATCTTGACCCGGCCGACGGCCGACAGGTCGTAGCGTTCGCTGTCGAAGAACAGCGAGTTGAACATGGCCTCGGCGGCTTCCGGGGTGGGCGGCTCGCCCGGACGCATCACGCGATAGACGTCGAACAGGGCGTCCTCGCGGTTGTCGTTCTTGTCCACGCGCAGGGTGTTGCGCATGTAGGCGCCGACCGTGACGTGGTCGATGTCCAGCACTTCGATGGTGGTGAAGCCGTTTTGCTCCAGCACTTCGATGGTCGGGGCGTCCAGTTCGTCGCCGGCCTCGGCGAAGATTTCGCCGGTCTCGAAGTTGACGGCGTCATTGGCCAGATACTTGGTGACCAGGGCGTCGGCGGCCAGCGACAGCGAGGTCGTCGTCTCACCCAGCTTCTTGGCGGCGCGGGCGCTGATCTTCTGACCGGCCTGGGCGACCACTTCGCCGGTGTCGGCGTCGATCAGGTCGAACTCCGGCTTAACCCCGCGCCAGCGCTCGGCCTTGTAAGGCGTGACCCAGCCCTCGCCGCGCTTCTCGTAAGGCACGGTCTCGTAGAAGGTCTTCAGGATTTCTTCGCCGTCCATGCCCAGACCCATCAGGAAGGTCGTGGCGGGCAGCTTGCGGCGGCGGTCGATGCGGACATAGACCACGTCCTTGGCGTCGAACTCGAAGTCGAGCCACGAGCCGCGGTACGGGATCACGCGGGCGGCGAACAGCAGCTTGCCCGACGAGTGCGTCTTGCCCTTATCGTGGTCGAAGAAGACGCCCGGCGAACGGTGCATCTGCGAGACGATCACGCGCTCGGTGCCGTTGACGATGAAGGTGCCCTTGTCCGTCATGAGCGGGATGTCGCCCATGTAGACGTCCTGCTCCTTGATGTCCTTGACCGAACGGGCTCCCGTTTCCTCGTCGGTTTCGAACACGATCAGGCGCAGCTTGACCTTCAGCGGCGCGGCATAGGTCATGTCGCGCTGAATGCACTCCTCGACGTCGTACTTCGGCTCTTCGAACTCGTACGAGACGTATTCCAGGATGGCGCGTTCGTTGAAGTCCTTGATCGGGAACACCGACTTGAAGACCGCCTCAATGCCCTGCTCCTTGCGGACGCCCGGACGGACCTCGCGCTGCAGGAACTGTTCGTAGGAAGCGCGCTGAACCTCGATCAGGTTCGGCATCGCGATCGCTTCAGGGATACGCCCGAAGGATTTGCGGATGCGCTTCTTGCCGGTGAACGAGGTGGCGGAAGCGATCTGACCGTTGATGGCGAGATCGTGGGCGACGTCAGTCATTCAGTGTTTCCCATGGCGCACGCCCCGGGGAAGGCGTGCGTGAAATGCAGCAGCCACGGCGCGCGTTTCCGCGTCCGCAGCCAGGGTTTCGGCATCCACCCTCGGCCCGCTGCCGGGCCAGGACGCCTGAAATGTACGGGCTCCCTGGGAAGGAGCCGCGCCTTCGCTCGGTCGGAGGGCGACGGACCGGGCCTCGGCGCTTGCGCGCAGACTCATATGGAGTGTTGCGGAGCGCGCACATATACGCGCATTCGCGACGAAATAAAGGCCTTAGGGAACCTTTTCGACAGAGCCGACCAATCTCATTGCGAGCGACGAAGGCCTGATCTAGCGTCGCCTTATGACACGTATCGTCCTGCCCCTGCTTGCCGCTCTCGCCCTTTCCGCCTGCGCCACCCATCGCGCGCCGGTGACCTATGCCGAGACGGCTTCGGCCGCCGCGCGCGCCGCCGATCAGGTCAATGGCCAGGGGGCCCTGACGCCGCAGCAGGCCTGGGACGCCGGCAATACCGCCTACCTCGCCTGGAACGGCGCGCGGCGCGGCTGGACCACCACCGAAAGCGGCCTGCAATATCGCCGCGTCGGCAAGGCCCACCCCGAGGGCGCTCAGCCGAAGGCGACCGACACGGTCAAGGTCCACTATCGCGGCACGTTCATCGACGGACGCGAGTTCGACAGTTCCTACGCCCGCAACGAACCGGCCGAGTTCCCGCTGAACCGCGTCATCAAGGGCTGGACCGAGGGCGTGGCCCTGATGCGCGTCGGGGAAATCTATGAGTTCGTCATCCCCGCCTCACTGGGCTACGGCTCGCGCTGGGTCGGCGGAGACGAACTGCCGCCCAACTCGACCCTGCGCTTCTCGGTCGAACTGCTGGACGTCAAGCCGGGCTGAAGACCGAAACAGGATGGCTGGCGACCGCTCCATCCTATTTCGACAACCTGAACGCAGCCTATTCAACGACTTAGGCGCTCGAAGCGTCATTGTTCCGGCCATAGCCGACGCCGCCCGCATCATGGGCGGCATGGCCGATGACATCTCCGATCCCAATCCGAATTCGCCCGACTGGACCCGACGGTCCGCCGCAACCTGGGCCGCCGCCCGCAAAGACTATCTCGCCGGGGGGTTCGCCTAGGAGGTCTGCGCGCGCCACGGTCTCAGCCTGTCGACCTTCCGTTGGCGCGCCAGCACGGAGGGCTGGCGCCGTTCGGACCAGCCGCACGGCGCGGTCTTCGAACCGCTCGACGCCTATGAGTTGGACGCCATAGACCAGCGCCTGCCCTGCAACGCCGCCGACATGGCGCGTCTGGCCTGGGCCAATGCTTCACGGGCGATGATCGACGGCAAGCTGATCGAGGCGCGGGGCTGGTCCCGGCTGCACAAGGATCTGGAGGCCATCGCCAAGATCGATGACCATGCTGTGCGCTACTACCGGGGCATGGCCAACGACCCGAAACGACAGCACAACCTGCCCACCACGCCGCCCCTGCGTCCGATGGAGGAGGACTGATCCGAATTGCACGCCCTTGCATTTTGCACGCGTTTTCGGGGTTCAGTGCAATTTCGGATCAGCGCTGACGCTTGACGCCCCGCCCCCTGCGTCGGACTGTCGCGGCTCCCCCAGTCGCCTGAAGAGTCCTCGATGATCCATTCTTGCCTGCGCGCCGCCCCTCTCGGCCTCGCTCTTCTGCTCGTCTCGACCGCCCCGGCCGCATTGGCGCAGCAGGCCTCGACCACGCCGCCCGCCCTGCCCGCGCCCCTGCCCGCGATTCCTGAAGCGCGGGACGTCGCCTACCCCGGCGTCATCACCCTGGACGTCGACGCCACCAACCTGGCCCAGCACATCTTTGCGGTGAAGGAAACGATCCCGGTCGCCCAGGCGGGATCGATGACCCTGTTCTTCCCCGAGTGGCTGCCGGGCAACCACGGCCCCGTCGGCCCCATCGCGCAGCTGGCCGGCATCGAGATCACGGCGAACGGCCAGCGGGTGCAGTGGGTTCGCGACACCCTGCATCCCTTCGCCTACCACGTGGTCGTCCCGGCCGGTGCGACGGCGCTGAACATCACCCTGCAGCACCTGTCGCCGACGACCGGCAATCAGGGCCGCATCACGATGACGCCCGAGATGCTGAACATCCAGTGGGAGAAGATGCTGCTCTATCCCGCCGGCCATTGGTCGCGGAACATCACGGTCCAGCCCACGGTGAAATTCCCCGCGGGCTGGCAGTTCGGCACGGCGCTGGAGCCCGAAAGCAAGGCTGGCGACGTCCAGACCTTCAAGCCCGTCAATCTGGAAGTCCTGATCGACAGCCCGGTCTTCGCCGGCGTCCACTATCGTCAGATCGATCTGAACCCCGGCGGCCGTTCGCCCGTCCGCGCCAACATCGTTGCCGACAAGTCCGACAGCCTGAACGCCACCGACGAGCAGATCCAGATCCTGCGCAATCTGGTCGATCAGATGGACCGCCTATATGGCGCGCGCCATTTCGACCACTACGACTTCCTGATCGCCATGACGGACAAGCTCGGCGGCATCGGGCTGGAGCATCACCGCAGTTCGGAAAACTCGGTCGATCCCGCCTTCTTCACCGGCTGGGACACCCATCTGTCCGACCGCGACCTGCTCAGCCACGAAATGAACCACTCCTGGGACGGTAAATGGCGCCGCCCCGCCGACCAGTATGTGCCCAACTTCAACTCGCCCCTGCAGAACAGCCTGCTGTGGGTCTATGAGGGCCAGACCCAGTACTATGGCCAGGTGATCGCCGCCCGCTCGGGCCTGCTCAGCAAGCAACAGGCGATGGACGCCCTGGCCATGACCGCCGCGACGTTCGACACGCGCGTCGGCCGCGAATGGCGCGCGATGCAGGACACGACCAACGACCCGATCATCAGCCAGCGCCAGCCCAAGGGCTGGCTGTCGTGGCAGCGCGACGAAGACTACTACTCGGAGGGCCAGCTGATCTGGCTGGACGTCGACACGACGATCCGCGAGAAGACCGGCGGCCGGAAGTCGCTCGACGACTTCGCCCGCGCCTTCTACGGCGTCCAGGACGGCAGCTACACGCCCGCCCCCTATACGTTCGAGGATGTGGTCGCGGCCCTGAACGGCGTCGTCGCCAACGATTGGGCGACCTTCCTGCGCACCCGCCTGGACGCCGACGGCCCCGAGGCCCGCGCCCCACTGGACGGTCTGGCGCGCGGCGGCTGGCGGCTGGCCTTCACGGACAAGCCCACCGATTATATGAAGACCCTGTACTCCGAGCTGAAACGCAACGACTTCACCTATTCGCTGGGCTTCCAGACCGGCGAGGGCAACAAGATTCGCAGCGTCCAGTGGGACGGTCTGGCCTTCAAGTCTGGCCTGGCCGCCGGGATGGAGATCGTCGCCGTCAACGGGCAGGCCGCCAGCGCCGAACGCCTGAACGAGGCCGTCACCGCGGCCAAGGATCCCTCGACGCCTATCACCCTGATCGTCAAGGACGACGAGCAATACCGCACCGTCGTCTTCGACTACCACGACGGCCTGCGCTACCCCCGCCTGGAACGCATCCCCGGCACACCTGACCGCCTGGGCGACATCCTGACGCCGCGTCGGCGCTAGAACGCCGAACACATACGTGTCCTCCCCACTGCGTGGGGAGGTGGCGCGGCGCTTCTTCAGCGCCGTGACGGAGGGGCTCTTCACCGCCTCGCAGGCGCCTGTGAGACTTCAAGAGCCCCGCCACCGCTTCGCGGTCCCCCTCCCCATTTCATGGGGAGGAGACACAACGCCGCGCTTGACGCATCGCCCCTCGCCCCCGACGGTGCGGCTCCTTCGCCGAACCGGATGACCGAATGCCGCGTACCCGCCCGACCGCCGCCTGCCTCGCCGTCTTAATGACGGCCGCCGCTTCGCCAGTTCTGGCCCAGAGTTTCCAGTCCACTCCGGTCGTCATCGATGCGACCCAGGCGCCGCTGGCCCTGCCCCGCGCCCAGCCGGCCATCCCGGCGCCCCAGGACAAGCCCTATCCGGGCGTGATCCAGTACCGCGCCGATATCACCGACCTGGACCGCCGCATCATCCGCGTCAGCCAGACCATCCCGGTCGCCAGCCCGGGCCCGCTGACCCTGCTCTATCCGAAGTTCCTGCCCGGCAACCACGCCGCCACCGGCCCGATCCAGCTGTTGTCCGGCCTGACCGTCACCGCCAACGGCCAGCGGATCGAGTGGCTGCGCGACACGCTGGACCCTTACGCCTTCCACCTCGACATCCCGGAGGGCGTGACCAGCATCGACGTGCAGTTCCAGCAACTGACCCAGCCGGACGGCTCCAACTGGCGCGTGCTGATGACTCCGGCCATGGTCAATCTGCAGTGGGAAAAGGCCATCCTCTATCCGGCCGGCTATTTCAGCCGCCAGATCCAGGTCGCCCCCTCGGTGGTCCTGCCCGCCGGCTGGAAATACGGCACCGCCCTGACCACGGCGTCTCAGGACGGCGACGTGGCGGCCTTCGCCCCGACCGACCTCTACACCCTGATCGACAGCCCCATCTTCGCGGGCGCGCACTATCGCCGCGTCGACATCGACCCCAGCGGCGAGCGCGTCCACCTGAACATCCTGGCCGATGAGGCCAAGGGTCTGGCCGCCACCGACGACCAGCTGAAACTGTTCGAGAACATGGTTCAGCAGGCCGACCGCCTGTTCGGCGCCCGTCACTTCGACAACTACGAATTCCTGTTCGCCCTGACCGATCAGATGGGCGGCATCGGGCTGGAGCATCATCGCTCGTCCGAGAACACCGGCGCGCCCGACTTCTTCACCAACTGGACCAAGAGCGCCGGCGATCGGGGTCTGCTGCCCCACGAATACACCCACTCCTGGAACGGCAAGTTCATGCGTCCGGCGGATGAGCTGACCGCCAATCACAACGTCCCGACCCAGAATACCCTGCTGTGGGTCTATGAAGGTCAGACCGAATACTGGGGCGATGTGCTGGCCGCCCGTTCTGGCCTGCATTCCAAGGACGTGGCCTTGGCCACCCTGGCCAGCGTCGCCGCCTTCTATGACCAGCAGCCAGGTCGCCAGTGGCGCGCCTTGCAGGACACCAACAATCACAATCTGCTGGGCTATCGCGTGCCGGGCCAGTTCACCTCATGGATGCGCGGCACGGGCGACTATTACCGCGAAAGCCTGCTGGTCTGGCTGGACGCTGACACCCTGATCCGCGAGGGCACCAATGGCCGCAAGTCGCTGGATGATTTCGCCAGGCGCTTCTTCGGTCACGACGACGGCGAATGGGCGCCGCAAGGCTACAGGTTCGAGGATGTGGTCGCAGCCCTGAACACCGTCTATCCCCACGACTGGGCCGCCTTCCTGCGCACCCGTCTGGACGCCGTCGGTCCCGACGCCCGCGCGCCGCTGGCCGGGATCGAGCGTGGCGGCTGGCGACTGACCTACACCGACACACCCTCGGCGGCGGAGAAGTCGGTCCAGAGCGGCTGGGCCAACGACTTCCAGTATTCGCTGGGCTTCACCCTGTCGGGCGACAAGCTGACCAACATCCGCTGGGGCGGGCCCGCCTTCGAGCAAGGCCTCGGCGCCGGCTGGAGCCTGGTCGCCGTCAACGGCAAGGCCGGCTCGGCCGAGGTGTTGCGCGACGCCGTCACGGCGGCGAAAGGGACCGACGCCCCGATCGAACTGTTGGTGAAATCCGGCGATCGCTTCCGCACGGTGGCCTTCGATTACCACGACGGCCTGCGCTACCCCCGCCTGGAGCGGATCGAGGGCGCGCCGGATCGCCTGTCCGACATCCTCGCGCCCCGCCGGCGCTAACTCTGGGGACCGTCTCCTCCCCACTCTGTGGGGAGGTGGCGCGACGCGCCTTCGCGTCGCGACGGAGGGGCTCTTTAGGTCAGTGGGACTCCAAGAACCCCTCCACCGCTTTCGCGGTCCCCCTCCCCGCATCGCGGGGAGGAGACAGTTTTTCCTTACGCTCTCAGCAACTTCAGCAACGCCTCGGCCGCCGCGTGCGACGAGCCGGGGTTCTGCCCGGTCACCAGCTTGCCGTCGGTCAGCACATAGGAGCCCCAATCCGGCCCCTTGGAGTAGTCGCCGCCGTTGGCGGTCAGCACGTTCTCGACCAGGAACGGCACCACATCGGTCAGGCCCACGGCCTCCTCTTCGGAGTTGGTGAAGCCGGTCACCTTGCGGCCGTTGACCAGCGGCTTGCCATCCGGCCCGGTCACAAACTTCAGCACCCCTGGCGCATGACAGACGAAGCCGGTCGGCTTGTCCGCCTTGGCGAAGGCCTCGATCAGGGCGATGGAATCGGCGTCGTTCGCCAGATCCCACAGCGGTCCGTGGCCGCCGGGATAGAAGACGGCGTCGAAATCCTCGGCCTTCACCGACGACAGGACGACCGTCGAGGCCAGGGCGGCCTGGGCTTCAGCGTCGGCCTTGAACCGGCGCGTGTCGTCAGTCTGGGCGTCGGGGTCGTCGCTCTTGGGGTCCAGCGGCGGCTGACCGCCCTTGGGCGAGGCCAGCACGATCTCCGCGCCCGCATCCTTCAGCGCGTAATAGGGCGCCGCCAGTTCTTCCAGCCAGAAGCCGGTCTTCTTGCCCGTGTCGCCGAGTTGGTCGTGCGACGTCAGCACCAGCAGAATTTTCATAGGGGATGGCTCCGTCTTGGGGTGTCCACAGATGGGAAGCCGCACGGCGCCGCTCAAGACTGGCCTCGCTACCGAAAACACCCCACCCTGTCGGCCTCGATCAGCGGAGACGACATCGCATGAAGCCTTGGTTCGGTCTGTTCGCCGCCCTGATGGGCCTGATGATCTTCAGCCCGTCGGCGCACGCGGCCGGCCCCTGCAACATCGGACAGGCGGGCGCGACCCAGGCCGTCGCCATCGGCCGCAGTGGACGCACGATGCTCATCCACCTGCCTGCTGGTTTCGACCCCGCAAAGCCGGCGCCTCTGGTCTTCCTGCTGCACGGCAGCGGCGGCACGGGAGAGAAGATGCTGGTGTCTTCCGGCTTGGCTGAGGCGGCGGATCGGCACGGCTTCATTGTCGCCGCGCCCGATGCCGGCATTCCGATCGATCAAGGTTTCGTCTGGAACATCCCCGGCGTGCCGACCGTCACCGGCAGGATTCCCGGTCACGGCGATGCGGACGACGTCGCCTATCTGACGGGGGCCATCGATTATCTGGCCGACCAGGGCTGCGTCGATGACAGCCGCATCTATGCGACGGGCCTATCGGGCGGTGGGCGGATGGCGTCGTGGCTGGGTTGCGTCGCCGCCGACCGTTTCGCCGCCATCGCCCCGGTCGTCGGCCTGCGCGCCGGCACCCCGAGAAAGGACCGCCCGCAGGAGCCGGATCCCGCCACCTGCCGCCCTTCGCGCCCCATGCCGGTCATCGCCTTCGCCGGCGACGCCGACACGACTAATCCGATCCGGGGCGGCGGCGCAGGCTACTGGAGCTACACCATGCATGCCGCCGAACAGCGCTGGGCCCAGCTGAACGGCTGCACCCAGGTGCGCGACACCCGCTGGATCGCCGACAAGGTCTATGAGGAAGGTTACGCCGCCTGCCGCAACGGCGCCGACGTCGTGGGCCGCATCACGTCAGGCGGCGGCCACAGCTGGGTCGCCGACAACGACGCCCTGTGGGCCTTCTTCGCCATGCGCAGCCGACCGCAGCGCTGAGCGCTCCACGCATCACATCAGCGCCCGGCCTCAAGCAGCGCTCCGCGCGATAGGCCCACAAAAAAGACCCGGCGGTTTCCCGCCGGGCCTTTCCGATCTTCAGCAAATGCCGAAAGTCAGATCTTACTTGATCTGGACCTTGGCACCGGCTTCCGTCAGCTTCTTGGCGACTTCGTCGGCTTGTTGCTTGGAGACGTTCTCGACGACGTTCTGCGGAGCGCCTTCGACCAGGTCCTTGGCTTCCTTCAGACCCAGGTCCGAACGGACGCCGCGGACTTCCTTGATCACGTTGATCTTCTTGTCGCCGCCGTCGACCAGGACGACGGTGAATTCGGTTTGCTCTTCGGCAGCTTCAGCCGGAGCGCCGCCGCCGGCGGCCGGAGCAGCCATGGCGACCGGAGCAGCGGCGCTGACGCCCCACTTTTCTTCCAGCAGCTTGGAGAGTTCAGCAGCTTCGAGGACGGTCAGAGCGGACAGGTCTTCGACGATCTTGGCGAGGTCAGCCATTGTCAGTTTTCCTTCGGAGGATTGGTTTTAGAGAGTGATGCAGAGATGAAAGGCTGGGCCGCTTACGCGGCTTCCTTGGTGGCGTAGGCGTTGAACACGCGAGCCAGCTGACCGGCGGGTGCTTGCAGCACGCCGGCGATACGGGTCGCAGGCGCGTTGAGCAGGCCGATGAGTTGACCGCGGACCTCGTCGAGCGTCGGGAGCTTGGACAGTGCGTCCACGCCCTTTTGGTCGACGATGGTCGAGCCCATGAAGCCGCCGACGATCTTGAAGCGATCGTTGGCCTTGGCGAACTCGGTGGCGACCTTGGCGGCCGTACCGGGGTTCTCGGAATAGGCGATGCCCACGGGACCCTTGAACAGGTTGTGGTAGTCGCTGCCTTCCTCGGCTTCGAGCGCCTTCAGCGCCAGGCGGTTCTTGACCACCTTGAACGCGCCGCCTTCTTTACGAAGACGGCCACGCAGATCTTCCATTTCCGCAACGGTCAGACCCAGGTTGTGGGTCACGACCACGCTGCCGGCGTCGGCGAAAACGCCCTTGAGCGATTCGATAGACTCGGCTTTTTGAGCGCGATCCATTGCGGTCTCCAGTCTTGGTATTCGCCGCCGGGCTTATTCCCGACGACGGATTGGCCAAAGCGCGTCGCATCGCTGCGAAACGTCGGGCCGGTCGTATTGTCCGAAGGATGCGTCTGACGGCGTCCGTCCCGGAATGCGGGCTGACAGCGCAAGGTCGCGTCCCCATCTCCCCACGGCGTCAGAGGGCTCTCTGACAGTTATGGCCTGGGTGACCCCCACGCCCCGAAGTTCTCGGACAGGACCGTCAGAAGATGAACCTCCGACGGGAAGCGGCGCTCTTACAGGCGCCGTCGTTGGAAATCAACCCGGCTTAACGCCGGCTGGGCTTGGCGCCGGTCTGTTCGGCCTCGCCGCAGTCGAACCGGGCGCAATATTTGCTCTCGAACTCCTCCAGAAGGTTCGTCATCGCTGCGGTCTCGACCTCCTGTGAGGCCATGCTCAAGGATATCGTCTTGGCTGCGACAGAGCGCCCGACAGCCGTGCGATAAAATTCGATCTGAGCGACGAGTTCTTCTTCAGTGAAGACGGAGCCGTAGATCGGGGCCAAGTCATCCATGAACCGCTCGATCATTCTGCTCGCCATGGACGGCATGTTGGTGCGCACCCAAATCGCTTCTTCGCCGCCCTTCTTATCCAGTTCACCCATCTGCGTGACCATGAAGCGCTCGAACTCCTTCATGAAGTTCGGGCCGACGGACAGGTCGATCAGTTCGCGCGCCAAGGCGCTGCGGCGCGTCAGGCCGGCATCCTGCAGCGCCGGCTCGACGCGCGTGACGACGACTGTTTCCGATTGAGCCGCCGTCTGCGCGTGCGCGCCTGTCGCGCTCAGACCCAGCGCCAGACCCAGCGACGCAGCTAGCGCCTGTTTGCGTGTGATGATCATGATGGCCTCCCCGCCCTCTTATCGGAAGGCTCAGGTCCGCAGGCCAGTCGAATTCGACCGACGGTTGCTCAATCTTCCAGCGGCGTGGCGTCGAAGTCGCGGATCAGCGCGGCCAGGTCGGGCTCATGAACCAGATCCGCCGCCTCGCTCAGGCTCATCCAGCGGCGCTCGCGCTGATGCGCCTCGGGCCAGGCGCCCATCTGGATCAGCACTTCCAGCGGATAGACCGACACCACGCACTGGCGCACGCCCCCGTCCTTCAACCCCTTGGCGTAGCGGAAGACGCCGATGGACTGGGTGTCGACGTCGCCCTTGACCCCCGCCTCCTCCATCGCCTCCTGGGCGGCCGCCTCGGGATCGCTCTTGCCGACCATCCGCCCGCCCTTGGGGATCACCCAGCGTCGCGTTTCGCGCGAGGTGATCATCAGGATGCGACGCTCGCCGTCCTCCAGCCGCCACGGCAGGGCCGCGACCTGCCGGGTCTCGGAGCGGGTGGTGCGTTTCGACCGGGCCTGCGGCACGCCTCAGCCCTCGCCCATCGCTTGAGCGGTCCTGACGATTCGTGCTGGCGCTCCCCCAATCTTCACGTCTGGTTCCAGGTCTGCCGGTCGTGGCCGCCTTCGAAACGGGATCAGGACGGCTGCGTCAAGTTGTCAGACTACGGACGGTCCCATTTATTTCTCGCCGGGCGCCTTGGCCTTGGGATCGCCCAGCACGTCCTGACGATACAGCATGGTGATCAAGGTGTGCAGCACCAGCGCCAGCGGCGTGGCGAACAGCACGCCCAGAGGGCCGAACAGGGTGCCGATGCCCACGACGGCGAAGATGCCCAGCACGACGGGCAGGTTCGCGACGTTCTTCTGCACCATCGGCGTGATGAAGTTGCTCTCCAGCTGGGACACAACGACATACAGCGCCAGCGTCATCAGGGCCGTCTGCCACCCTTGCGTGGCGCCGACCAGCACGGCCGGCACGGTGGAGACGATGGGCCCCACGATCGGCACGAACTGCGCCAATCCCGTCAGCAGACCCAGCCCCAGCGCCGACGGCACGCCGATGATGGCCAAGCCGACGCCTGTCAGCGTGCCGACCAGAACCATCGAGAACAGCTGCGCCTTCAGCCAGCCTTTCAGCGCCTTGCCACAGTTGTTCAGCACTTCGCGCATTCGCGGGCGGCGATCCATGGGCAGCATGGACAACAGCCCCTCGCGCGACTTGGCGGGCTCGATCGCCAGGAAGACGCCCGCGACCACGACGAGAACCAGTGTGGTGACACCCGATGCGAAGCCCAGGGCGAACTTCTGAGCGACCTGCAAAGCCTGACCGGCGCGGCCGCCCAGCCCCTGCAACTGCTCCAACAGCTGCGCGGCATAGGGCTGGGCCTGGATCCAGGACTGAACCTGCTCCCACCCTTGCGGCACCACGGCGGACAGGGCCACGACCTGTTCGGTGATCTGGGTTCCGAACAGGGTCAGAACGCCAGCCAGCACCGCGATCACGATCAGCAGCGACAGGAAGACGGCCAGCGGGTCCGGCGCCTTCAGCCAGCGCACGATGGGATCGGCCAGGGCGCGCAGGATCACCGACACCACGATGGCCCCGAAGATCAGCAGCCACAGCGTCTGCAAGGTCACGATCAGCTGGACCGCGAAATAGGCCGCCACCAGCACGATGGCGCCGAACGCGAGCCGCCCCTTCCACGGGTCGTGGCCGCCCACACCAGGCTTGTCGCTCATCAGTTTTCCCAGTCCGAACATATCGCCCCCTTCAAGGTCGCGACAGGAACGCGGGTCGAGCGTGGCCGTTCGCCGCAGGCGGTAAAAAAGTCAGTGGGCGTCGGAGGATCGCTGATCGTAGGCCATTTGCGCGGCCGCTACTTCCGGCATCCGGGTCTCGGCCCAGTCGATCATGGACTGCATCGCCGCCATCAGGGTTCGGCCCAGCGGCGTGACCGCATAGGTCACAGACACCGGCACGGTGGCCACGACGGAGCGTGACACCAGCCCGTCGCGCTCCAGCGACTTCAGCGTCTGGCTCAGCATCTTCTGCGACACGCCATCGACCCGCTGCTTCAGGGCGTTGAAGCGGATCGGCCCCTCGCCCAGCACGATCAGGATCAGGGTGCTCCATTTGTCGGCGATGCGGTCCAGCAGCTGGCGCGTCGGACAGTTCGCCGCGAACACATCGCCGCGCAGCCAGGTTTCGTGAAGGTAACCAGGTGTCTGAGAGGTGCCGTCTTGCATGGTCGCATCCCATATCGCACCTGGTATCCATTGGATACCCAAAGGAGCCTTCCATGAAAGTCGCAGTCCTCGGCGCCAGCGGTCGCGCCGGCTCGGAAATCACCAAGGAACTGGCCGCGCGCGGTCACACGGTCACCGCCATCGCCCGCAAGCCTGAGGCGATCCCGAGCGCCACCGGCGTCACGCCTGTCGCCGGCGACGCCTCGGACGCCGCCGCGCTCGCCGACCTGATCAAGGGTTCGGACGCGGTCATCAGCGCCCTGCACTTCGATGTTCCCGCCGCGACGATCCTCGGCGCGCTGAAGACCGCCGGCGTCCCGCGCCTGCTCGTCACCGGCGGCGCCGCCAGCCTGGAGGTCGCGCCCGGCGTCCTGCTGTTCGACACACCGCAGTTTCCAGCCGAATGGAAGCCCATCGCCAAGGGCGGGCTGACCTTCCTAGACGACCTGCGTCAGGAAACGGACATCGACTGGACCTTCTTCTCCCCCGCCGCCCTGATCGAGGAAACGCCGCGCCTGGGCCGCTACCGCACCGGGACCGACCAACTGGTCGTGGACGCCAACGGCGACAGCAAGATCGGCTTCTCCGACTACGCCATCGCCATGGTCGACGAGCTGGAAAACCCCAAGCACAGCCGCGCCCGCTTCACCGCCGCCTATTGAGGCCTAGTGGCCGCCTGGCCCTGCGCCGCATTGGCCATGGCGGCCTTCACCTCGCGCTTCTCTTCAGGCGTGCACTGTAGACGATTGCAGAGCTGATCGCCCATGTCCGCCATAAGCTCAGGCATGATGGCCTGGATCGCCGCACCGATCCGAGGCGCCGCCGCATAGCTCTTGCTCATCATCGATCGGCCGACATCGCTCTGATAGAAATCGACCAGAGCCCGAAGCTCCTCCAGCGTGAAGATGTCGGCATAGATTGGCGCAATGGCCTCGAACATGCGGGGCAGCATGCTGGCGGTCGCCTCCGCCATGATCTCGCGAGCCTCGGCCGCCTGCTCAGCCGACATCGTGTCCGATCGCGGCATCATCATCGCCGTCATCTGACCCAGCGAAGCGCCCATCTGTTCGCCCTGGATCAGGGCGATGAACTTGTTGGCCAAGGCCAGCTTCTCGGCCGACACATCGTTTGTCCCGGCCGTGGCCGCGGGCGCAGTCAGCAACGCAAGGGCCAGCACCAGCCCGCCGAAGAGTTGTTTCATATGATCCCCCAGATAGGCGCGCATCCTGACGGCAGGCACGATCTCCGGGCAAGAAAAAACGGCGGGGATCGCTCCCCGCCGTTCTTCAGTGTGGCTTGTCTTTCGACTTAGGCGCCCAGCGAGGCCGGGTCGACCTTGAAGCCCGGGCCCATCGTCGACGACAGGCTGATGCGCTTCACATAGGTGCCCTTGGCGCCCGACGGCTTGGAACGCACCAGGGCGTCCACGATGGCCTTCACGTTGGCTTCCAGGGCGTCCTGGGTGAACGAGACCTTGCCGATGCCGGCGTGGACGATGCCCGCCTTCTCGACGCGGAACTCCACGGCGCCGCCCTTTGCGTCCTTGACGGCCTGGGCCACGTTCGGGGTCACGGTGCCGACCTTGGGGTTCGGCATCAGGCCGCGCGGGCCCAGCACCTTACCCAAACGGCCGACCAGGGCCATCATGTCCGGCGACGCGATCACGCGGTCGAACTCCATGAAGCCGCCGGCGATCTTTTCGTACAGATCTTCGGCGCCGACGTGTTCGGCGCCGGCTGCGGTGGCTTCGGCGGCCTTGGCGTCCTTGGCGAAGACGGCGACGCGAACGTCACGGCCGGTGCCCGACGGCAGGTTGACGACGCCACGGACCTGTTGGTCGGCGTGACGCGGGTCGACGCCCAGGTTGACCGAGATTTCCAGCGACTCGTCGAACTTGGCCTTGGCGTTTTCCTTGGCCAGCTTGATGGCGTCGGAGAACGGCAGCAGGTCCTGGGTCACGCCGGTGCGGGCCTTGAAGGCCTTGGTTTGCTTGGCCATGGTTTAGCCCTCCACCACTTCGAGGCCCATCGCGCGGGCGGAGCCTTCGATGATCTTGGCCGCCGCGTCGATGTCGTTGGCGTTCAGATCCTTCATCTTCTTTTCGGCGATCTCGCGCAGTTGCGCTTGCGTGATCTTGCCGGCGACTTCACGGCCGACCAGCTTCGAACCCGACTTCAGGCCCGTGGCCTGCTTCAGGTACCAGGTCGCCGGGGGCGTCTTGGTGATGAAGGTGAACGACTTGTCCTGATAGACGGTGATCACGGTCGGAAGCGGGGTGCCCTTGGCTTCCTTCTCGGTGCGCGCGTTAAACTCCTTGCAGAAGCCCATGATGTTCACGCCGCGCTGACCCAGAGCCGGGCCGATCGGGGGCGAAGGCGTGGCCGAACCGGCCGGCACTTGCAGCTTGATATAGCCGAGAATCTTCTTGGCCATTGGTCTCTCCTATGAATGATCCCGGACGTGATCCGGGACCGGTGAGCCGTGGTGCGGCATGGCTGCCTCCCACGGATTTGACGCTCCACGAACCGAAGGCCTGCCGAGCGAAGGCGCGCGTGTAACAGAGGGGGAATGGAAAGGCAACGCACCGCCCCGCCGTGGCTCCAGAATCGAAAAAGCCGCGACCATTCGGACGCGGCTTGATATTTCGACCGGGGCGTGAGCCTTAGCCCGCGACCTTCTCCACCTGGGCGTATTCCAGTTCGACCGGCGTGGCGCGGCCGAAGATGGACACGGCGACGCGCAGGCGGGCGTGTTCTTCGTCCACGCTCTCGACCGAACCGTCGAAGCTGGCGAACGGGCCGTCGATGACCTTGACCTTCTCGCCGATGTCGAAGCGGATGGTGGGCTTCGGACGCTCGACGCCCTCTTCCACGGCGCCGATGATGTTCTGAACTTCACGCTCGGAGACCGGCAGCGGCTTGGTGCCGCCCGCAGCGCCCAGGAAGCCCGTGACCTTCGGCGTGTTCTTGACCAGGTGATAGGCCTGGTCGGTCATTTCCATCTTCACCAGCACATAGCCGGGGAAGAACTTGCGTTCCGAGTTCACCTTGCGGCCGCGACGGATCTCGACGACGTCCTCGGTCGGAACCAGGATTTCGGAGAAGGCGTCTTCCAGGCCCTGTTGCTTGGCCTGATCACGCAGCTGCTCGGCGACCTTCTTCTCGAAGTTCGAGTAGGCGTTGACGATGTACCACTTGTGGCGCGGATTGGCGGGCTTTGCGGGCGCTGCATCGGTCATGGGCGCGTCTTTCTCAGGATCCGAGAGCGATGATGTAGCGGAAGGCGTAGCCCAGGCCGGTGTCCACGATCCAGAAGAAGATCGAGGCGATGATGACCATGATGAAGACCATCACCGAGGTGATCCAAGTCTCCTTCCGGCTGGGCCAGACGATCTTGCGGCCTTCGGCGCGCACCTGGCTCAGGAACTGGCCGGGGCTGGTGCGGGGCTTCCTGGGCTCGGGCGAATCGACCGTGATGGCGGCGGCGCCGGCCGCCTGAGGCTTGGCGCCGATCTGGGGCTTCGCGCTGCCTTGAGGCCGCTTGCCGGGAGTTTTGGCCTTGGCCATCAGTTGCTCTTCACACAATTGTTCCTGTCGCCCCAGATGGGAAGTCCCATCCGGAAGCGACAGGGGGGATTGGCAGGAGTTGGGGGACTCGAACCCACGACCCCCGGTTTTGGAGACCGGTGCTCTACCAGCTGAGCTAAACTCCTAGACAACCGCGCAAACCCGAAAGGTCCGTGCGTTCGCCAGAGGGGGGCGTATGCCCGACACCGCCCGCCATTTCAAGGGCGATGTGACACTTGCGATCAGTCTTCCAGATGCGCGGCGATGGCGTCCCGCTCGTCCTGTGCCTTCACCAGTTCCTTGAAGATCAGCTTGTCGATGCGGCGGTCGTCCATATCCACGACCTCGACCTCGAATCGACCCACCTGCAGCACCTCGCCCTCGTCCGGGACGCGCGAGATCTGGTGCAGAATCAGGCCGGCGACGGTGTGGAAGCCTTCATGCTCGCCAAAGTCTTCGCCCAGCTTGTCAGCCAATTCGTCCAGGTCCGTCTGACCGTCGACAAGCCAGCTGCCGTCGGCGCGCTGATGGATCCAGGCCTGCTCTTCGTCATGGCCTTCATTGAAGTCGCCGGCGATCATTTCCAGGATGTCGGTCGCCGTCACCACGCCTTCGAAGGCGCCGTACTCATCGACGATGAAGGCCATGTGGACTCGCGAGCCCTTCAGGATCTCCAGCGCCTTCAACACCGAGGTCGATTGGGGAATGAAAGCCGGTTCGGCGACCAGCGGTTCGATGTCGAACTTGCCGTTGGTCAGCAGACTGTCCAGCAGATCCTTCTTGTGAACCACGCCCAGCGGATTATCGACGTCGCTCTCGCGCGCCACCACGATCCGCGAATAGGGGCAGGTGCGAATCTCTTCGCGCAGCATCTCTTCGGGGTCGTCCAGGGCGATCCAGAACACGTCGTGGCGCGGCGTCATGGCCACCCGCACCGGACGGTCGCCCAGGCGCAGGATTTCCTCGATCATCACCTGCTCTTCGGGCTCGATCAGGCCAGCCGAGGTGCCTTCGGCCAGGATGGTCGCCACCTCTTCCTGGGTCACGTCCGAGCCATCGCGATCCTTGACGCCCAACAGCTTCAGGATGCCCGAGGTGGAGGCGGTCAGCAGCAGGACGAACGGCTTCAACACGATCGCCAGCTTGGAGATCGGCCCGGCCATCTTCGACGCCACCGTCTCGGGGAAGATCAGCGCCAGGCGCTTGGGCACCAGTTCGCCGATGATCAGCGAGACATAGGTGATGCACACGACCACCAGGGCCGTGGCGAAGAATTCGGTATATTGAGCCAGCGCCGGGAAGGCGACTTCCAGAATGCGATCCAGTTCGCCCGCGATGCTCGCCTGACCATAGGCGCCCGCCAGAATGCCGATCAGGGTGATGCCCACCTGGACCGCGGACAGGAACTGAGTCGGTTCTTCCGACAGCTTCAGCGCCGCCCTGGCCCCCCGGTCGCCCCGTTCCGCCCTCGCCTGTAGTTTGGATTTCCGCGAGGAGACGACCGCCAATTCAGTCATGGCGAACAAGCCGTTGAGCACCACCAGGAGCAGAACGACAGCAATAGCGATGAGTAACATCTAGGGGGTTTTGGGGACCGACGCGGCGCGACAGACGGCGTCCGCAGCGCTACATTAGGGCAGGATCGCGACCAGCGCCACGTTTTCCTTTACGCTCAACCCGTCCGCCCGGCTTCGACCGAGCCGTAAGCGCCCGAAACCGGCCGGCCGTTGGCGTCGTACTGGGTCGCACAGGCGCTCATGCCCAGCACGGTGCCGATGAAGATACCCAGTCGAATGGCGCGTCGCATTTGGTTACCGAAAGATTAACGTCCGATGCGAACGTAAATCCCGGTCAGCGGTTGCAGGCAATCGTGCTCGCCCGGGGCGCGAGCACAAAAAAGGGGGACGCCGCTAAGCATCCCCCCTCTGTCGTCCTTGATCAAATCTCGCCGATCACACCTTGATCGGCAGGGCCGTTCGGATGTGGACATCCTTCAGCTGGCGCTCCTCGGCCTCGGTCGGGGCGTTCATCAGCAGATCCTCGCCCTGCTGGTTCAGCGGGAAGGCGATGACCTCGCGGATGGCCGTCTCGCCGGCCAGCAGCATGACGATGCGGTCGATGCCGGGGGCCAGGCCGCCGTGCGGCGGCGCGCCATAGCGGAAGGCGTTCAACATGCCGCCGAACTGTTCCTCGACCACCGAGGCGTCATAGCCGGCGATCTCGAACGCCTTCAGCATGATCTCGGCCTTGTGGTTCCGGATCGCGCCCGAGCACAGCTCATAGCCGTTGCAGACGATGTCGTACTGATAGGCGCGGATGGTCAGCGGATCCTGACCTTCCAGAGCCTCCAGCCCGCCCTGCGGCATCGAGAAGGGGTTGTGGCTGAAGTCGACCTTCTTCTCTTCCTCCGACCATTCGAACATGGGGAAGTCGACGATCCAGCAGAATTTGAACTGGTCTTCGTCCACCAGCTTCAGCTCCGTGCCCACGCGGGTGCGGGCCAGACCGGCGAACTTGGCGAAGGTCGCGGGCAGGCCAGCGACGAAGAAGGCGGCGTCGCCCTGGCCCAGACCCAGCGACGACATCAGGGCCTCGGTCGGCTCCTGGCCCAGGTTCTTGGCGATCGGCCCGCCCCAGGCGCTTTGGTCCTCCGACCAGAAGATATAGCCCAGGCCCGGCTGGCCCTCGCCCTGCGCCCAGCTGTTCATGCGGTCGCAGAAGGCCCGCGAACCGCCCGTGGGCGCCGGGATGGCCCAGACGGCGTTTTTGTCGTCCGCGCCCAGGATTTTGGCGAACAGGCCGAAGCCGCCGTCGCGGAAGTGATCCGACACCACCTGCATCTTGATCGGGTTGCGCAGGTCCGGCTTGTCCGAACCATACCAGGCCATCGACTGGGCGTAGGTCAGGCGCTCGAAACCCTTGTGCTCGAACGTCTCGCCGAAGTCGTTGGTGAAGGTATGGACGCCGTCGATGGCCGAGACCGGCTTGCCCTCGCCGAACTCCTCGAACACGCCGTGCATCAGCGGCTCGATGGCGGCGAAGACGTCTTCCTGGGTCACGAAGCTCATCTCGACGTCGAGCTGGTAGAACTCCAGCGAGCGATCGGCGCGCAGGTCTTCGTCGCGGAAGCACGGCGCGATCTGGAAATAACGGTCGAAGCCCGACACCATCAGCAGCTGTTTGAACTGCTGCGGCGCCTGGGGCAGCGCGTAGAACTTGCCCGGATGCAGTCGCGACGGCACCAGGAAGTCGCGCGCGCCTTCCGGCGACGAGGCCGTCAGGATCGGCGTCTGATACTCCAGGAAGCCCTGATCGACCATGCGGCGGCGGATCGAGGAAATCACCTTGGAGCGCAGCACGATGTTCTTGTGCAGTCGCTCGCGGCGCAGATCCAGGAAGCGGTTGGCCAGGCGGATATCCTCAGGATACTCCTGATCCCCAAAGACCGGCATCGGCAGTTCCGCGGCTTCGGACAGCACCTCGACACCCTGAACGCGCACCTCGACTTCGCCCGTGGGCAGATTGGCGTTCACCACCGAGGCGTCGCGGGCGACCACCTCGCCATCAACCTTGATCACGCTCTCGGCGCGTAGGCGTTCGACGGCGGCGAAGCCAGGCGTCTCAGGGTGCAGCACCAGCTGCGTCAGGCCGTAGTGGTCGCGCAGGTCGATGAACAGCAGGCCGCCGTGGTCGCGCTTGCGGTGAACCCAGCCCGACAGGCGAACAGCGGAACCAGCGTCGGAGGCGCGCAGGGCGCCGCAGGTGTGAGAGCGATAGGCGTGCATGAAACGAACCGTCTGGAGTCTCTGGGCGGTGGAATCCGACGCCGTCGGCGCCCGAAATCGAAGCGGCGTAGGGCGCATCATCGCCCCGGAAAGTCAAGGTTTCAGCCGTTGCAAAGCCTGCCGCCGCGCATGATATCTGACGCTTCCATCCCGCCCGAGGCCGCCATGTTCATCGTCACCATCACCTACACCCAGCCCATCGAAGCCATCGAGGCGCGGACGGTCGAGCATCGCGCGTGGCTGGATCAGCATGTCGCCAGCGGCCTGATCATCGCGGCCGGGCCGATGGTCCCACGCACCGGCGGCATTCTGGTGGTGCGCAGCGGGAGCACAAAGGAGGAGCTGGAGGCCCTGCTGAAGGCCGATCCGTTCCAGGTTCACGGCCTGGCCGATTACACGGTGACCGAGTTCAAGGCCGGCAAGCTGAACCCCGCCCTTGCCGAATTCGCCTGATTTCATCCACAGGGGCGCGGTTCGCTCCCCGCAACCAACAGCGCGGGCCTGACGCGGTTAACGCCGGCCTCTGCTATGACAGGCGCATGTCCGCGCTGAGCGCCCTGCCCCCGACGACGACCGAACAGCTGCGTCTGCCGCTGGAGAGGCCGATTGCGGGCGAGGCCTTCGTGACGTCCGACAGCAATGCCGAGGCGGTGCGCGTTCTGGCCCGCTGGCCCGACGGCGTGGGCGCGGTGCTGGCGCTGCACGGCCCTCCAGGGTCGGGCAAGAGCCGCCTCGCCGCC
>NZ_DLTK01000025.1:0-40771 GCF_002500885.1 Brevundimonas sp. UBA7838 | reverse complement strand
GGCGTGTCGCCGCGGGCGCGGACGCGCGACCGGGCGGCGGTCTTCACCTTGCCGATCAGGTCGTGGAAGGCGTCGACGCTGGCGACCGCCGGCTTGGCCACCGCGTCCACGGCGCCGATTTCCAGCGCGGCCAGGGTCACGTCCGTGCCCGCCGCCGTCAGGGTCGAGACCATGACCACCGGCATGGGCCGCAGCCGCATGATCTTTTCCAGGAACTCCAGCCCGTTCATATTGGGCATCTCGACATCCAGGGTGAGAACGTCGGGGTTCAGGGCCTTGATCGCGGCGCGCGCCTCGATGGGATCGGCGGCGGTGCCGACGACCTCGATCTCAGGGTCCGACTTCAGGGCGGCCGAGATCAGCCCGCGCATGGTCAGGCTGTCGTCGACGACGAGGACGCGGACGGGGCTCATGCGCCCCCCAGGCGATAGGTGGTCAGGCCGGCGGTCTGGAGCTGGCTGGTCGCTGGGCCGGAGACTCGTTCTGAGTGACCTATGTAGAGGGTCGCGCCGGGGTTCATCAGCGGGGTGAACCGCTTCCACACCCGCTCCTGGGTCGCGTCGTCGAAGTAGATGACGACGTTACGGCAGAAGATGACGTCGAACTTGCCCTTCATCGGCCAGTCGCCGATCAGGTTCAGCTCCTTGAAGCTGACCAGACGCTTCAGCTGCTGGCCCGCAACCCACTGGCCGCGATCGGCGCGGTCGAAATATTTGCGCCACAGGGTGACGGGCGCGGGCTCCAGCGCCTCTTCGGAATAGACGCCGTCATGGCCCTGGACGACCATGTTGGGATCGATGTCGGTGGCCAGGATACGCACATCCAGCTCGGCCGCCTCGGGCAGAGCCTGGAGCACGGTCAGGGCCATCGAATAGGGCTCCTGCCCGTTCGAGCAGGCCGCCGACCACAGACGGACCCGGCCGCCGGCGCGGGCGCGCGCCGCCAGTTCGGGCATGACCCGGTCGCGCAGGTCGTCGAAATGGTGCGGCTCGCGATAGAAGCGGGTGACGTTGGTGGTCAGGGCCGCCGTCATCTTCTGACGCTCGTCCACGCCGTCCACGCCCTCGACCAGGGCGCAGTAGTCGCGGAAGCTGGTCAGACCCAGGGTGCGCAAACGCTTGGCCAGGCGCGAATACACCAGCGCGGCCTTGCCCTCGTTCAGGGCGATGCCCGCGTGGGCGTGCAGCATCTGGGCGATGTGGCGGAAATCCTCGGCGGTGAAGACGAACTCGCCCTCGACGATGGATCCCCGGCCGGCGGCGGCGGTCATGCGGCTTCGGCCTCGACTTGCGGCAGGATGTAATCCAGTTCGATCAGGCTGATCATGCGGCCGTCGATCGAGAAGATGCCCTTGACGAAGGTCTTGACCTGATCGCTGGCGACGTCGGGCGTCGGCTGGACCGAGGCCTCGCTCATCTGCAGGATGTCGGACACGGCGTCGACCAGCAGGCCGACCATGCGGCCGCCGATATGGGCGACCATGATGACGTGGCGCGCCGTCGGTTCCGAGGTCGTCAGGCCGAAGCGCGCGCCCAGGTCGATGATCGGCAGGACCGTGCCGCGCAGGTTGATGACGCCCTTCATGTAGCCGGGCGAGCGGGGCAGAGGCGTCGCCGGCGTCCAGCCGCGGATTTCGCGCACCGACATGATGTCGACGCAGAATTCCTGACTGCCGATGCGGAAGGCGATCAGTTCACGCTGGAGATCTTTGGCTTCGGTCATGGTTCAGCTCGCGAGCTTGAAGTCGGGACGGACGGATTTGCGGCGCATGTCAGTGACCAGCACATCGACATCCAGGATCAGGGCCACGCGCCCGTCGCCCAGGATGGTGGCGGCGGCGACGCCCTCGACCTGCTGGTAGTTGGTCTCGAGGCTCTTGATGACCACCTGGCGCTGGCCCTGGATGGCGTCGAACAGCAGGGCCGCCTGCTGGCCGCCTTCGGTTTCGACGACCACGGCGACGCCTTCGGTCGGGTTCATCGGCTGTTCGCGGAAGCCCATGATCAGGGCCACGTCGATCAGCGGCAGGAAGCGATCGCGGAAGCGGATGACAGGATCAACGCCGCCGACGAAATGCAGATCGACGGCCTGCGGAGTCAGGCTCTCGACGATGGCCGGCAGCGGCGCGATCAGCGTCTGTTCGGCGGCGGCAACAACCATGCCGTCCAGCACCGCCAGCGTCAGCGGCAGGCTGAGGGTGAAGGTCGAGCCCTTGCCCGGAACCGAGCTGATGGAGATGCGTCCGCCCAAGGCCTGGATCGAGCGTTTAACCACGTCCATGCCCACGCCCCGGCCCGAAATGTCGGACACGACGGCGGCGGTGGAGAAGCCCGGCGCGAAGATCAGATTGTCGATCTGTTCGTCGGTCAGGGGCGCGTCGGCGGCGATCAGACCCTTGTCGACGGCGATCTTCTTGACCCGTTCGCGGTTGATGCCGCGGCCGTCGTCGGAGATTTCGATGACGATCCGGCCCGAGCGGTGAAGGGCGGCAAGGCGCACCGTACCCTCGGCCGGCTTGCCGGCGGCGACACGCTCCTCGGGCGTTTCCAGCCCGTGGTCGATGGCGTTCCGCAGCATGTGCGTGATGGGTTCGGCCAAGCGTTCGACCACGGTCTTGTCGACCTCGGTATCCTCGCCGGCCGTGACCAGACGGACCTGTTTGGACACCATGTCGGCGACTTCGCGGACCAGGCGCGGCATGCGCTGGAACACCGACTTCACCGGCTGGGCGCGGATGGCCATGACGCTGTCCTGGATCTCGCGGGTCAGCAGTTCCAGGTCTTCGAGGCCGAGCGCGATGCCCGAGGAGCGGGCCAGACCGCTTTCGAGGACGCGCTGCGACAGCATCGCCTGCTGGATGACCAGTTCGCCGACGACGTTGATCAGGCGATCCACCCGATCAAGATCGACACGGATCGTCACCGGCGCGGGCGCGACAGGGGCCGAAGCCGGCGCGGGGGTCGCCGCCACGGGTGCGGCGACGGGCTCAACGACGGGCGTAGCGATGATCGGCACCGGGGCGGGCTCGGGCTCCAAGGCGGCGAAGGGCACAACTTCGGCCGCCGGCTCGGCGGCGCCGGAAGCCTTGGCCAACAGGGCGGCGATATCCAGATCGTCGCTGGCGGGCAGGACGGCGGCCGGTTCGTCGTCGAACGCGCCGATCTCGGTTGCGCCGCCGGCGTTAAGGGGCGTGATGGTCAGGTCGCAGTCGCTTTCGACGAAGTCGAAGACCTCGCGCACGGCCGCCTCATCGACGGCGGCGGCCAGATTGACGGTCCAGGTCAGGCAGCCGTCCTCGATCGACAGCGCGTCCAGCGTCGGCGTTTCGCTGTCGTCCACAACGACCGTGACCGGGCCGAGGCGGCCCAGTTCGCGCAGCAGCAGGCTGGTCTCGTTGGCGTTGACGTACATCCGGCCCATCGGCTTGAACACGATGCGCCAGCCGACCGACGGCGCGTGGGCGCCCAGGTCGGCGCCCAGATCGGCGATGGGCAGGGGCGCAGGCTCGTCCAGCGCCATGTCGAAGGCCATGGGGGTGAAGCCGAAATCGTCTTCGTCTTCCTCGACTTCGACCGGCGCGTCGCCGCCATGGGTCAGGACCTGCATTTCGGCGACCAGGGCGGCGGACCGCGCCTCGTCCACCGGCGGGATCAACCCTTGCGCGGCCTGGATGTGGTCGGCCAGCACATCGGAGGCGCGCAGTAGGGTCTTGATGGTGATCGCGTCGCACGGCTTACGGCCCGCACGCAGTTCGTCCATCAGGGTCTCGAAGACGTGGGCGAACCGGACCAGGGCCTCCAGGCCGAAGGCCCCTGCCCCGCCCTTGACCGAATGGACGGCGCGGAAGACGGCGTTGATCGTCTCCAGGTCGGTCTGACCCTGTTCAAGCAGCATCAGCTTGGCTTCCAGGTCCGCGAGCAGTTCGTCGCATTCCTGGAAGAAGGTGGCTTTGATGGCTTCGAAGGCGTCCATTAGGTCGAGGTCCGGCGGGCTTCAGGCGATCAGGCGGCGACGCGGCGGACGGCGTCCACCAGCTTTGCGGGGTCGAACGGCTTGACGATCCAGCCGGTGGCGCCGGCGGCGCGGGCGCGGGCCTTCTTCTCGATGTCGCTCTCGGTCGTCAGCACCAGCACCGGGGTCGTGCGGTGGTTCGGATCGGCGCGCACGCCCTCAATGACGCCGAAGCCATCCATGCGCGGCATGTTGATGTCGGTGATGATGACGTCGGCGCCCTTGGACGCCAAGGTCTCCAGACCGTCCACGCCGTCCACTGCCTGGATCACGGTATAGCCCGCGTCTTCCAGCGCCATCAGCAGCATGTCGCGCATGGTGCGTGAATCGTCGATCGTCAGAACGGTCTTGGTCATGCCAACGCCCCCTCGGTGTTGAAGTCCGGCGCGCCATAGGCCGCCCATTGTTCCGTCCAATATTGGGACACAGACCCTAAACTTAGGTTGACGCCGTCGGCCGCCCACGTCTTTCGCGCCGACAGCAGGATCTGCAGGCAAAGGCCACCCAGGCGCTGCACCGCAGAGGCGTCCAGGACCACCGGATGACCGCGCAGGGCCAGCAGTTCGGCCTTCAAGGGCTCGGCCGCATTCAGGTCCAGCACGTCGGACAGGATCAGGGTTTCGGTCATCAGAACTCCTCCCAACCGTCTTCGACGGCGGCGGCTTGAGGCTTGGGCGCGGCGCCGCCGCGGCCGATGGTTTTCAGCGCGGCGACCATGTGGCTGGAGCGAGGAGCGGGCTTGGCGACGGGCGCAGGCGTGCGAACCGGCGCGGGCGCAGCGGCGCGCGACGGCGAAGACCCGACGCGGAACTGGGCCACCGAGGCTTGCAGGCTCTCCGCCTCCTGGGCCAGCGAATGGCTGGCGGCGGTGGACTGCTCGACCATGGCCGCGTTCTGCTGGGTGACCTGGTCCATCTGGTTCACGGCGGTGTTGACCTGGGCCAGACCGACGGCCTGTTCCTGGGCCGAGGCCGCGATTTCGGTGACCAGGCTGTCGATCTCGGCGACCCGGTCCACGATGCGTTGCAGGGCCTCGCCGGTCTCGCCGACCAGTTTGACGCCCGAGCCGACCTGACCCGTCGAGGCCGAGATCAGGGTCTTGATCTCCTTGGCGGCTTCGGCCGAACGCTGGGCCAGGGCGCGAACTTCGGAGGCGACCACCGCAAAGCCGCGACCGGCCTCGCCGGCACGCGCGGCCTCAACGCCGGCGTTCAGGGCCAGAAGGTTGGTCTGGAAGGCGATCTCGTCGATGACGCCGATGATCTGATTGATCTGAGTGGACGAGCTTTCGATGACGGTCATGGCCTGGACGGCGTCGCGAACGATCACGCCGCTCTTCTCGGCGTCGCCGCGCGCGGCCTGGACGACGTCCGAGGCTTGGCGGGCGCCCGAGGCGGTCTTGTTCACCGTGGCGGTAATTTCATCCAGGGCGGCGGCGGTTTCCTCCAGCGAGGCGGCCTGCTGTTCGGTGCGGCGCGACAGGTCGTCGGCGGCCTGCGAGATTTCGCCGGCGCCCGAACGAATGCCCGAGACGTTGTTGACCACGACCGAGACGGCCTGCTGCAGTTGGGAGATCGCGGCGTTGAAATCCGTCTTCAGCTGCGCGGCCTTGGCGCTGAACTCGATGTCGATCCGGTAGGTCAAATCTCCGTTCGCCATGGCCGAAAGACCTTCGCCAAGAGCGCCGATGGCCTGAGCGTCCTCGGCGGCTTCGCGCGCCTTGTCGGCCTCGCGTTCGGCGCGTTCCTGCTCGGACATCGAGCGCTGCGCCAAGGCGTCCTGTTCGACGCGGACCTTTTCGATCGCGGCGTCGCGGAAGGCCACGATGGCCTGACCCATCTTGCCGAACTCATCCTTGCGCTCGGCGCTGGCGACCTTGATGTCGGTGTCGCCGGCCATCAGCTTTTGCATATAGCCGATCATCGTGAAGATCGGGCGCACGATGGAGCGCGTCGCGACGAAGCCCGCGATGAGGGCGATCAACAGGGCCGATATCAGGCCCACGATCGTGGCGATCAGCGCGGTGCGGCTGGCGGCGGCCTGAGCCTCGGTCGAGGCCTTGCGCGCCACATCATTGGCGCTCTTGATCTGGTCGATCGTGTCTTCGACCGGCGCGACGTAGTTGTCGGCCGTTCCGTTGCGGCCGACCATCTGAACGGCCTGGGCCGCGCGACCGTCGCGGACCATCGCAGAACCGGCTTCCACGACATTCTTGTACCAAGTCGCATTGCTTTCCACCGCCGTGTCAACCAAGGCGGCGCGGTCGGCGGGCAGTTCGCCGCGCAGCTCGTCCATGGCCGCCAGGAACTTGGCGCGGTGCGCATCGACGCGTTCGATATAGTAGGGATCCTGAGACAGAAGGTAGCCGCGGAAGGCGTTCTCCTGGCGCGCCATGTAGAACTCGGCCGTCGCCGTGGTGCGATTGACCTGGTTTTCCACCGTGCGCACTTCGCCGGCCTTCTCCAGCTGGAGCAGGCTCGTGACGACGACGACGCCCATGACGGCGATCGCCGCCAAAACGAGACCAAAGGCCGCGAACAGCTTGCGGCCGACGGGCATATTTTCAATCAACTTCAACTCAGCATCCCCCGGTGGATCGGTAACTCAGAACGAATAGGTGGCGGCGGCGACGAGGCGACCCTCATAGGGCTCGCCTGCGCTGTGGCGGTCGGTGTCGTACCAGCGCAGATCGACGGCCAAGGCGTCGGTCAGCTTCTGTTTGGCGCCGACGTTCCAGGCGTTGTAGTCGACACCGCCGTCGGCCATGCGGTTGGCGACGGCGGCCGAAATCTTTGTCTTGGCGGCGACGGAGACCGTGCCTTGAAGCTCCAGCCACCAGGCCTCTTTCGTCGCCGCGAAGCCGTCGGGCGAATAGTTGACGCGCAGGCGCGTCGCCACGGGGCCCAGCTTGCGTGAAGCGTCCGCCTGATATTCCCAGTAGTTTTTGTCGACGCCGGCGCGCGACCCTGGCAGGTCGCGGTTCATGACCCCCAGATCGAAGGTGAAACCGCCCGCCTTGGGTCGCCAACCGACCATGCTGACGATTTCCAGGTCGTAGCCTTGAGATCCGGCGGCGTCAGAGACGAAGACGCTGGCGTAGCCTTCTCCGAAGCTGGCTTCCGCCTTGGCGAAAGGCGCAACGTCCTGATTGCTCTTGCCCAGCCCTTTGCCGACATACTGGCTGGCGACACCGACATCGAGGCCGAACGATTGGGCCTGGGCGTTGATCGGTGGTGCGAGGCCTACTGCCGCGACAACAAAGAAGGCTGACGAACGAAACATGGTGATCCCTGAAGCTTCTGCATTCTGAAGCCCAAGGATGAGGCGATGATTAATATTAAATCTGAACCGGACCGTATGTAGGATTGCGTAACCCATAAGGTGTGTCGCCCAGCGTCCGAGCTGCGTCATCGGCGGGGGTGCGAGTCACTCCAAACCGATTTTGAGCGAATACGTATGTTCACGTAGTCAAAATGCGCCTATACAAAAGTTGTCAAAAAAGCGGCGACGCCCGCCAGCCTAAGGTCTCGCGAGTTTCCGCATCCCAATTCATACTCCGGTGAAATATACCCAGCGGCCCAGGAATAGCACGAAGACATGATCTTCAGGTCCAGGACATGGTGGAGCGGGGCCTTGATCGCGTGTCTGGCTGTTCTTGTGGCGACGCTGGTTCGCAGCGTGCTCGAACCGTTTGGAAACTTCTACTATCTGCCGCTGGTCCCGGCGGTGATTGTTACGGCTCTGCTGGCGCAAAGGGGGGCGGTCGTGCTGGCGATCCTGTTGGCCATCGGGGCCAATCTGTGGCTGGTGCATCGCGAAAGCGTGCTGGATGCGGCGACCAACGCCGCGCTTTTTGCGGTCATCGCCTGGGTCATCGCGGAGGTCTGTCGTCGGCTGATCGACGCCTTGGAACAGGCCCGCGCCCTGACGCGCGATCTGGCGCTGCGCGAGATGCTGCTCGACACCATCGTGGCCACGACGCCGATCGTGACCCTGGACCGTGAAGGACGCACGCGCCGCGTGACCCCGGCCGCCGCCGATCTGCTGCGTGTGGATCGAGAGGCGGCGATGGCGCAGCCTTTCGGATCGTTGCTGCCCGGCTTCGACGACGCGGCCCTGGCGAAGTCTCGCCAAGGCGGCGAGGTGCTGAGCCCATCCTCCGGCCCCTGGACGAGCGGGACTTTAGACACGCCCGGGCCGCCGCTGACGCTTCACGCCAACGTCCTGCCCGATGACATCGCTCCCGAACACATCGTTCTGACGCTGGGCGATCAAAGCCAGGCCGAGACGATCCGCAAGGGCGAGCGCGACCTGAACGACAAGCTCAGCAGCGTCTGGCGTTTGAACTCGATGGGCGAAATGGCCGCAACCCTGGCCCACGAACTGAACCAGCCGCTGACCGCCGCCACCGTCTATTTGCATGCCGGCCAGGCCGAACTGACCCGGCTGGGGACCGTCGCGGAAGGGCCGGCCAAGACCATCGATCTGGCCAAGACCCAGTTGCTGCGCGCGGGCGACATCATCCGGCGCATGCGCGAACAGGTCGCGACAGGTTCGCGGTCCTTCACCGAAGAGCGCGCCTCGCTGATCGTCCTCGACCTGGCGCCGGTCTTCGCCCTGACGGGACAGGACACCGACACGACGATCGCTCTGGATGTGGAAGAAGACGACGATCAGGTTCTGGCCGACCGCATCCAGATTCAGCAGGCGCTGGCCAATCTGGTGCGCAACGCCGTGGACGCCGTCATCGGACGCGAGGGCGCACGCGTGACGGTGACCGGCCGGACGCTGGGCGCGGACGGCTATGAAATCGCGGTGTGCGACAATGGCGACGGCATCCCCGAAGACAGAATCGACAGCATCTTTCACCCGATGGCGACGACCAAAGCCGGCGGCATGGGTCTAGGGCTGTCGGTCACGCGTTCAATCGTCGAGAGCCATGGCGCGACCTTGGTCGTCAGCCGGAATTCTCAGGGTGGAGCGACCTTTTCGTTTCGTCTGCCGCGTCCAACGGAGTCCGAAATCTGATGCGCCCGCACTCCGTTTTCATCATCGATGACGACCCCGCCATGCGCGACGCCCTGGTGCTGATGCTGCGCGGGGCCGGGTATCGGGCGCGCAGTTTCGTCAGCGCCGACGACTTCCTGACCAATCTGCCCGAAGACCGCAGCGCCTGCGTCATCACCGATGTGCGGATGCCGGGGCTTCAGGGTTCTGAGCTGGTCGGGCGTCTCAAAAGCCTGCGCGGCGACACCTGGCCGGTGATCGTCATCACGGGTCATGGGGAGGTGACGCTGGCGGTTCAGTTGATGAAGGCAGGCGTCGTGGATTTCGTCGAAAAGCCTTTCGATCCGCAGCGAATGCTGGACGCGGTTTCCAGCTGTCTGGCCTCCCTGACCAGTCTGGAGGCCGAGCGAATCGCGCGCGAGGACGCCAAGGCCCGACTGGACACCCTGACCCCGCGCGAGCGGCAGGTCTTCGACGCCCTGATCGACGGCTGTTCCAACAAGGAAATCGCGCAAAGGCTGGAGATCAGCCCGCGCACGGTGGAAATCTTTCGCGCCAAGGTGATGACGAAAATGCAGGCCGCGAACCTGTCCACCCTGGTCCGGATCGGAATGCGCGCCGGCGACGCTTGAGCCGGACGAGATTCGTCGCCACCTTAGTCTAGACATGAGCGACCGGTCCGCAGGCCTCGCCCCGCCCCGCGTGACTGCGGTTCTGGGGCCCACCAACACCGGCAAGACCCATCTGGCGGTCGAGCGGATGCTGGGTCACGCCTCGGGCATGATCGGCCTGCCGCTGCGCCTGCTGGCGCGCGAGATCTATGAGCGGATCGTCAAACAGCGCGGCGCGGCGGCCGTCGCGCTGATCACAGGCGAGGAAAAGATCGTCCCGCCGCGCCCGCACTATTTCGTCTGCACCGTCGAGGCCATGCCGCTGGAGCGATCGGTCGAGTTTCTGGCCATCGACGAAATCCAGCTGGTCGCCGACCCCGAACGCGGCCACGTCTTCACCCAGCGGCTACTGCACGCGCGCGGCCGGTTCGAGACGATGTTCCTGGGCGCCGGCACCATGGAGCCGCTGATCCGCCGCCTTGTCCCGGACGTGGAGATCGTGACGCGCGACCGGCTGTCCACCTTGTCCTATGCGGGGTCCAAGAAGCTGACCCGCCTGCCCCGCCGCAGCGCCATCGTCGCCTTCTCGACCGATCGGGTGTACGCCATCGCCGAACTGATCCGGCGTCAGCGCGGAGGCGCGGCCGTGGTGATGGGCAGTCTGTCCCCGCGCACCCGCAACGCCCAGGTGGCCCTGTATCAGTCGGGCGAGGTCGATTTCCTGGTCGCCACCGACGCCATCGGCATGGGGCTGAACATGGATGTGGACCATGTCGCCTTCGCGGGCCTGAGAAAGTTCGACGGGCGGCGCACCCGCTGGCTTTACGCCCATGAGATCGGCCAGATCGCCGGGCGGGCGGGCCGACATCTGCGTGACGGCACCTTCGGCGTCACGGCCGAGGCCGAGGATCTGGATCCCGATCTGGTCGAACAGGTGGTCGAGCATCGGTTCGATCCGATCGAGGCGGCGGAGTGGCGGAACGCCCGGCTGGATTTCGACACCCTGCCCGATCTGCTGCGTTCGCTGACGGTGACGCCGCAGCGTTCGGGGCTGAGCCTGACGGCGGAGGCGCTGGACGAGACCCTGCTGCGTCGTCTGATAAAGGACGAAGAGATCGCGCGCGTGGGGCGCTCGCGCGGGGCGGTCATGCGTTTGTGGGAGGCGTGCCAGTTGCCCGACTTCCAGAAGACGACGCTGGATGAACACGCCCGGCTGGCCAAGGACGTCTTCCACGCCCTGACCGGCAAGCGAGGCCGGCTGACCGACGACTGGATGGCGCCGCGCTTCGCCTTCGTGGATCGCGACGACGGTCAGATCGACCAGCTGTCGGCGCGGCTGTCGGCGGTGCGCACCCTGTCCTACATCGCCAACCGGCCGGACTGGGTCCATGACGCGCAAGGCTGGCGCGACAAGACCCGCGCGCTGGAAGACCGGCTGTCCGACGTGCTGCACGAACGGCTGACCGCCCGGTTCGTGGATCGCCGCACCACCGCTTTGATGCGGGCGCTGAACGTGCGCGAAGACACGTTTGCAGGCGTCGCCGATGACGGCGAGGTCACGGTCGAGGGACAGGTCGTCGGCCAACTGGAAGGCGTGCGCTTTCAGATGGAAAAGGGCTCTTCGGCCCTGGAAGACCGCACCCTGCGCCAGGCGGCCGTGCGTGCGGTGACGCCCGAGATCAATCGACGGCTGGGGCGTCTGGCGGCCGAGGCCGACGACGGTTTCTCGGTCACGCCGGACGGGGCGGTGCTGTGGCGCGGCGTGCTGACGGCGCAGATCAATGCGACGCCGCAGGGGGTCGATCCCTTTACGCCCTCCGTGCGCCTGCTTGGCGATCTGGGGCCGACGCCCGCCCGCAAGCGCGCCCAGCGCCGGATAGAGGCGTGGCTGGCGGCGGAAGCAGGCCGCGCGCTGCGTGATCTGCGACGGCTGCGTCAGGCGGTGGAGTCGGGGACATTGAAGGGCCTTCCGCGCGGCATCGCCTTTCGCCTGATCGAGGCCGGCGGCGTGATCGACCGGCGCGAGGTCGAGCGCGATTTAGCCGCGCTCAGTCAGGTCGAGCGCCGCACGCTGCGCAGTTTCGCCATCCGCATCGGGGCGCATTCGGTGTGGCTGCCCGGCCTTCAAAAGCCGCGCGCCCGCCATTTCGCCCAGGCCTTCGTCTCCGCGCCGCTGATCCCGGCGACGCCCGATCTGATCCCCGCGCCGGTGGAGCCGCCCTCGGCGCGTCTGTTGTCCGCACACGGATTACGATTGGCAGGACGCTGGCTGGCGCCGGTCGAGACGCTGGAGAAGATGGCCGAGTTGCGGGCCGCCAATCACGGTCGGCTGTCCGACGAGGCCCTGACCGATCTGGGCTGGCGCGCCGATCAGGCGAAACAGATCATCGCCGCCCTGAAGGTGGAACGCGCCCGCCTGCCCGACAAGCCGGGCGCAGCGCCGATGATCGTCAAGGACTCGCCCTTCGCGGCGCTGGCCGTCCTGACCGAAGCGCCGCCTGCGCGACCCAAGCGTCGTCGGCCGCGTCGAAAGGCGAAGGCTTGAACGAGAACGCCTGTCGCATCGACATCTGGCTGTGGCGCGCGCGGTTCGTGAAGACGCGTAGCCTGGCGGCCGGTCTGGTGGAGCGGGGGGCGGTGCGGCTGACGCATCAGGGGCGCGAGACGCGGCTCGACAAGCCCAGCCGGTGCGTTCACGTCGGCGACCTGTTGACCTTCGCCCAGAACGGACGCGTCACCAGCCTGAAGGTCGAACGGCTGGGCGAAAGGCGCGGGCCTGTCGAAGAGGCCCGCGCCCTGTACTCGCTTACGGTCTAAACGGCCTCAAGTCGCGCGCAGCGCGGCAGGCCCTACTTCTGAATGACGAACTCGCCTTCGATGTGCAGCTTCACCTCGTCGGAGACGGCCGGCAGGGCGTAGTTGATGCCGAAGTCCGAGCGTTTGATGGTCGCTTCGCCGTCGAAGCCGGCCTTGTATGCGCCCATGACGGTTCCGGCGCCGTTGAACTCGACCTCGATGGTGACGGGCTTGGTCACGCCCTTCAGGGTCAGATCGCCGACCACGGTCGCCTCGTTGGTGTCATCGGCGTCGACCGTGACCGAGCGCGAGACGAAGGTCGCAGTCGGATATTGGGCGGTGTCGAAGAAGTCGGCGGTCTGCAGGTGGGCCTTCAGACGGTCGTCGTTGGGCGCCACGTCGGTCAGCGGGATGGTCGCGGTCAGGGTCGAGGCCGAGGGGTTGGCCGGGTCCAGCTTCAGCACCGCCTTCACGTTCACGAACTGGCCCGTATAGGTCGACAGGCCGAAGTGATTGACCGACCAGGTGATCTTGCCGTGGCTGGATTCCAGATCGTAGGTCCCGGCGGTGACTTCGGCAGGGTTCTTGGTCAGGGCGGCCTGAGCCACGACCGCGCCGCCTGCGACCAGGCTGAGGGCGGCCGCGCCGGCGACGGCGTATTTCATAAAGGGGGTGCGCATGGGGATTTCCTGTCGATGGGGCGGATATGCAATCAATACAGTTGCGATTAGGCGCCGTTCTGTCAAGGCGCTGCGAATGGCTCTCGCCTTAAGCCGCGCTGTTGACAGTTGGTTGCGTGGCCGCCATGTCGCAGGCCTCCCGCCCACAGACCGACACCCGTTTTTCGCCCAATGACCTACATCGTCACCGACGCCTGCGTGAAATGTAAGTTCATGGACTGCGTCGAGGTGTGTCCGGTGGACTGCTTCTACGAGGGCGAGAACTTTCTGGTGATCGCGCCTGACGAATGCATCGACTGCGGCGTGTGCGAACCGGAATGCCCAGTCGACGCCATCGTGCCGGACACCGAGGACGAGCCGGACGGCAAATGGCTTCAGGTCAATGCCGAATACGCCAAGGTCTGGCCCAACATCACCGTCAAGGGCACGCCCCCCGCCGACCGCGAGCAGTACGAGCGCGAAACCGGCAAATACGAGAAATACTTCAGCCCCAAGCCGGGCAAGGGTTCCTGATTCAAGGACTGGCGGCGCTCAAGCCTTGCCGTATTTGCACGTCCGCCCTGTGGACGTTTTGAAATTCCGCAGATTTGTGATAGGTTCTGTTTCATTGGATCGGGCGGTCCGCGAAATCTTCGCGCCGCCCGTGTTTGCGACAGAATCCCGCCCTAGACGGGATCGGCCAGAGGTTTGGTGATCCGTTTCCGCTTTTGACGCCCAACATCATCCCCTCCGACGGAGCGTTCCGGCGGATGAGATCCTGTTTGCGTTTCCTGCGCCTTCGTTTCGCCCGGCCCTGACCGGGAAAGGACGATTATGACGAGCAAGACTGGTCTGGAGTTCAAGGTTGGCGACGCGGTCGTCTATCCGGCGCACGGCGTCGGCAAGGTGGCGGCGATCGAGACCCAGGAAGTCGCGGGCATGTCGCTGGAGGTCTATGTCGTGACCTTCGACCACGAGAAGATGACCCTGCGCGTCCCGACCAAGAAGGCCGTCACGGCCGGTCTGCGTTCGCTGGCCGCCGACGACGTCGTGACGAAGGCCCTGACCACACTGAAGGGCCGCGCGCGCATCAAGCGCACCATGTGGTCGCGTCGCGCCCAGGAATACGAAGCCAAGATCAACTCGGGCGACCTGATCTCCATCGCCGAAGTGGTTCGCGACCTGCACCGCGCCGACACCCAGCCGGAACAGTCCTATTCGGAGCGCCAGCTCTATGAATCGGCCCTTGACCGCATGGCGCGCGAAGTCGCCGCCGCCAACAAGATCGACAAGGACGCCGCCGTCGAGCTGCTCGCCAAGTCGCTCAGCGCCAAAAAGCCGATCCCGACCGCCGAAGCCGCCTAAGCTTCGAGTCTCGGACTAAAGAAAAGGCCCCGGAGCGATCCGGGGCCTTTTTTGATGCGTCGCCGAGCCGGGGTCAGAAGTATTCGGCATTGGCCGGGCACTGGGCGCTGATGCGGCGCGCGGTTATGCTGGCGGGGATATAGGGGGTGCCGCGCACGATCTGGGCGCCGCCACGGAAGCTGAAGCTGGTTTCCGTGTAGGTCCCATTCAGGCGGACAGCGATGCGACGGCCCTTGCGGTCCTGGCAGGTTCCCTCGAAGCGGGCATTGCCGTTGCCGACCACGCGGGTCGGATAGGTGCAGCGCCACTTGTTGGTCGACAGGCCGCCGAAGAATCGGTTGATCTCGCTGGGCCGCACGCACTTCTGCTCGGTGTCGCGCTGGCCCACCGCGCTGGTGGTGTATTCCCAATAGCCTGGCAGGACTTCGGACTGAGCTGCGGTCTGGGCCGGAGCGATGGCGGGCGAGGCCAGCATGAAGCCGCCGGCCATCACCGGGGCCAGGACGGCGAGCGCGCGCTTGGGCAGGCGGTCGATCAAGGACGGACGGGACATGAAAGCCTTCTGTTCTGCTTGGGTCTCTTTTGAGGTCGTCATCATATGGGCCATACAGGGCGGCATTTGAATGACGGCTGAACGAGGCGTGGGGACGATGCGTCCAGACTCGGCTTGACGCCGAACCGCCTCTTCCCTTATACGGCCCCCTCTCGCGCGGGCTGGTTCCCGCGCGCAACTGTTTCATGCGTCCTCTCCCACGCTCGGGCTGGACGCCGCACCTTAAGGATCTGACGATGTCGCGTCGTTGCGAACTCACCGGTATCGGCCCCATGGTCGGCCACAACGTGAGCCACTCGAACATCAAGACCAAGCGCCGCTTCCTGCCGTCGCTGAAGACGGTCAAGGTCACGTCGGAAGCCCTGGGCCAGACGTTCAGCCTGCGCATCTCGAACGCCGCGCTGCGCACCCTGGACTACAAGGGCGGCCTGGACGTCTTCATCGTCAAGGCCCGCGACGAGCAGCTGTCGATCGCCGCTCAGCGCATCAAGCGCCAGATTCGCGCCAAGCTGGCCGAACAAGCCGCCGCCTGATCGGCGACCGCGACATAGAGTTCTGGAAGAGGCCGGTGGAAGCACCGGCCTTTTTCTTTGCGCCATTGCCCGCTCGCGCTAGCCTGTCACCTCAGAGAGGGACGGCTTCATGCGCATCAAGATTTTGCTTTTGGCGGCAGCCAGCGCCCTGACGCTGTCGGCCTGCGCCACCGTCGCCCAGCCGGCGCCGACGCCGCGTGAATCGACCGCCTTCACTCTTGCCACCGATCAGCCGCTGACGCCGGAACAGCAGGCGATGCAGTTCGACAAGGCCGATTTGTCGATCAAGGTCCTGCCCGAAGACAAGGCCATCGACGCGGTCGCCGTGCTGGACTTCACCGCCAAGGCGCCCCTGACCGCTCTGGTCGTCGAACTGGACACCCTGCTGACCATCTCCTCGGTCCAGATCGACGGGGTCGAGGTCGCCGTCGATCGCTGGTCCAACCCCGAAGGCCGGCTGACAGTGCAGCTGCCCCACATGTTGGCCACGGGCCGGTCGGTAGCCCTGCGCGTCGCCTACGCCGGCCAGCCGCGCGTGGCGCCCCGTGCGCCTTGGGACGGCGGCTTCGTCTGGTCCACCGCGCCGTCGGGCGAGCCATGGATCGCCACGGCGGTTCAGGGCGAGGGCTGCGACATTTTCTGGCCCTGCATCGACAGCCCGCACGGCGAACCGGGCCGGGTCGATCTGCACATCACCGTCCCGTCGGCCCTGTCGGCGCCGTCCAATGGCCGCTTCCTGGGCAAGGTCGATCACGGCGACGGCTGGACCACCTGGAACTGGTCGGCGAAATCGCCCAACACCTACGCCATCGCCTTGAACGTGGGGCCATACGAAGAGGTCGCGGGCGACTACGCCAGCCGGTTCGGCAACACGATCCCGATGCGCTACTGGCATCTGAAATCGGACACCCCCGAACAGGTCCAGGCCCTGTTCGCCCAGTTCCCAAAGATGCTGGACTTCTTCGAAGCCACCGTCGGCCCCTTCCCCTTCGGCGACGAGAAGATGGGCGTGGTCGAGACCCCGCACCTGGGCATGGAGCACCAGACGATCAATGCCTACGGCAACGGCTACAAGATCGACGGGCGGGGCTACGACTGGCTGTTGCAGCACGAGTTCGCCCACGAATGGTTCGGCAACCAGCTGACCAATCAGAACGCCGACGACATGTGGCTGCACGAGGGGTTGGGGTCATACATGCAGCCGCTCTATGCCCGCTGGCTGCTGGGCGACCGCTATATGCAGCGCGAACTGGCCAACCAGCGCGAGGGTCTGATCAACAAATATCCCGTCGTTTCAGGCACGCCCAAGACCGAAGACGAGGTCTACAAAGGCGACGTTGGGCCGGGCAATGACATCTATTCCAAGGGCTCGCTGATCAGCCACTCCCTGCGGATGCTGATCGGCGACACCGCCTTCCATCAGGCGGTCACCCGTCTGGTCTATGGCCGACCCGACCCCCAGCTGGGCAATTTCGCGCCGTTGTACCGATCCACTGGCGACTTCCTCGCGATCATCAACGACGTCACGGGTCGGGACTACGGCTGGTTCTTCCGCGGCTATCTCTACAACGCCGCCCTGCCGATGCTGACCCAGACCCGCGACGGCGATGTGCTGAAGCTGGAGTGGACGACGGGCGACGGCGGTATCTTCCCCATGCCGCTGGAGATCGAGATCGACGGGCGCGTTCAAACCGTGGCCATGACCGGCGGGCGGGGCCAGATCGCGGTTCCGGCCGGCGCCCATGTCCTGATCGATCCGCAGAACAAGGTGCTGCGCCAGATGGACGTGATCGACGAGCTTCAGGCCTATAAGGCGGCGCAGAAGCCGAAGTAGCGGCCGGTCAGGCCTCGGCCACCGTCACCGACTGGCGCACCATCTGACAGCGCTCCTGCGTCGTCAGGAAGGCGATGTCCGCCGCATCGCGCCCGCAGGCGATCCGCACCAGACCCTCGACCGGCGCCAGGCCCGTCGGATCGACCAGCCACCAGCCGTTGTCGAGCCAGACCTCGAAGATGGCGTGAAAGTCGGGCGGGCTGAGTTGGTGGGCGAAAGCGCTGACCGCGCGCGCAGGAATGCCCGACGCCCGACACAGCGTCATGCCCAGGTGGGTGAAGTCGCGGCACACGCCGGCCCGGTCGATGAAGGTGCGCGCAGCCGTGGTTTCGGTGTCCGACACGCCGTGTTCGTAATCGACGTTCTCGGTGATCCAGTTCAGGATCGCCAGCACGCGCGCGCCGCCCGCCGTGTCGCCAAACTCGCGCGTCACGAAGCGGCCGAACTGATCCGACGGGCAATAGCGGCTGGGCTGGAGATAGGGCAGGACCTCGGCAGGCAGTTCGCCCCAGTCATGCTGGGACACGCTGGGCGGCAGGCCCTTCAGCACGCCGTTCTCGACCACCGCCTCATAGGTCAGCTTGACCTCGCCCTCAACGTGGCAACGCAGGGTCCGTGCGCCAAAGTCGACGTCCTCGTCTTCATGAAAATCGACAGGCGGGTCGAAGGTCAGAGTTTCTTCCAGAATGTCCTGGCCCGGCCAGTGGGCGACCTGGATCTTGTAGATGGCGTCCGTCGGCGGATCGAAACGATAGACGAGTTCGGCGCGGACGCGCAGTTTCATGAAAATCTGCCGATCAAAGGGAGATGAGAAGGTTGCTGGTGAACGCCACGCGGTCTGGGCCGTTCCGTGGTGGTCCGCGCCTTCTGGCCTGTGCAAATCGACAAGACAAGACAGTGTGTTAATCTGAGCCCCATGATCGCTTCCCCTGCCCTTCTCGCTCTTCGGGAAGCCACCGCCTCAGCCCACGAAACCCTGGAAGTCCAGGCCCGGATCGAGCCGCGTCTGTCGGACCACGCCACGCGGGCGGCGACCGTGGCGGCGTTTTACCGCTTCCATGCCGGACTGGAGCCGCTCAGTCATCCGCTTGTGGCGGGGTTGAACGCCGAACTGGACGCCAGCTTCGAACCGCGATCACGCGCGAACGGGATCGCCCAGGACCTGACGATACTGGACCAGCGCGTTCCTCCGCCGGCGCGCCCGGCTGCGCCCGCCTCGGCCGGCGAAGCCCTGGGCTGGGTCTATGTGGCCGAAGGGTCGATGCTGGGCGGTCGGATCATTCGACGCCGGCTGGCAGCCGAGGGTCGCGATCTGGACGGCCTCGGCTTTCTGGATCCTTATGGCGAAGAGACCGGCGCACGCTGGCGCGCCTTCATGGATTTGCTGGACCGGGCCTGCGTTAGCGGCCACGTCACGATCGATCGGGTGGTGAAGGGCGGCGTAGACGGCTTCGCCTTCGCCCACCGCACCTTGCAACCCCAGCCGCAGGAGGCCGCGGCATGACCGAGACGCTCGACCTGGCCGACGCCGCGCTGAATGAGTGCGACCGCGAGCAGATCCACATTCCTCAATCGATCCAGCCGCACGGCTTCATGCTGGTGCTGGATCTGCAATCCCTGACCCTCCGCCAGGGGGCGGGCGCGATCGAGGAGTTGACGGGCCGCAAGGTCTGGATCGATCGCACCGTCGCCGACGTGTTGGGCGATGTCGCCGACCGGGCCGTACGCGCCATGGCCGCGCATCAGGAGGCCGGCTTCGCCTGTCGTTGGCGCGCGACCAATCGTCTGGAATACGACGTCGTGGTGCATCGTACGCCGGGAACGACTTCTGGCACGATCAACGATCTGATGATCATCGAGGTCGAGCAGAGCTCGCAGCAGGCCCGCCTCGGCGTCGATCTGATCGCCAACCTGGACGCCGCCGGCGCCGCGCTGGAACGGGCGGTGACGATCCAGACGGTGTGCGAGCGGGCGGCGGACGCCTTCCGTCGCCTGACCGGTTTCGACCGGGTGATGATCTATCGCTTCCAGGACGACGAGGCGGGTCAGGTCGTCGCCGAAAGCCGCGCCGATGGGTCCGGCTCCTTCCTGAATCACCATTTCCCCGCCACCGACATCCCGCAGCAGGCGCGCGCCCTTTATCTGCGCAACCCCGTGCGGGTCATTCCCGACAGCCGCTATACGCCCCAGCCTCTGCGCCCCATCGCGCCTGGCGAGGCGCCGCTGGACATGAGCGACAGCGGCCTGCGCTCCGTGTCCCCGATCCACCTGCAATATCTGAGCAACATGGACGTTCGGGCCTCGGCTTCGGTTTCGATCATCGTCGATGACGCCCTGTGGGGGCTGGTGGCCTGCCACAACGCCTCACCTAAGCTGCTGCCCTATGAGTTGCGCGTGGGCTGCACGGCCCTGGCGCGTAATCTGGCGCGACAGCTGAAGTCCAAGACCGACGCTGACCTCTATCGCGAGCGCACGCGCCTGCGTCGGATGGAGGACGAACTGCTTTCACGGCTGTCGCCAGACCGGCCGATGCGAGAGGCGCTGGGCGAAAAGGCCGACGCCCTGATGCAGCTGACCAGCGCGGACGGTCTGGCCATCGTCAGCGACGGCGATATCCAGACCTTTGGCCATACACCGCCCAAAGACGGCATACGCGACATCGCCGCCTGGGCGGCGGGACGGCCGGGCCTGCGCCCCGTCTCGTCGCACAACCTGGCCTCGGTTCTGCCCGCCGCCGAGGCCTGGAAGACACACGCCAGCGGTCTGCTGGCGGTGACCCTGCCTCTGGATCAGCCGGTGTCGCTGCTGTGGTTCCGTTCGGAGGTGCTGGAAACGGTGCGCTGGGCCGGCAATCCCGCAACGGCGGAGAAGACTGGCCCCAACGCCATTCTGACGCCCCGCGCCTCGTTCGAGAGCTGGTCGGACACCGTCTCGGGCCGCGCGCACCGCTGGGGCCCCGCCGCCGTGGAATCCGCCGCTCGGCTGAGGGACGCGCTGGCCGACTACGCCGCGGTCCATCAGATCCGACGGCTGAACCGATCGCTACAGGACCGCCTGTCCGAGCGCGACCTGCGGCTGGAACAGCAGCAGTATCTGATCCGCGAGGTGAACCACCGGGTTCAGAACAGCCTGACGCTGGTGTCCAGCTTCCTGGGCCTTCAGGCGCGAGAACAGGCGGGCGGCTCGGCCGCGACCGCGCTGAACGAGGCGCGACGTCGCGTGCGCGCCGTCTCTGGGGTCCACAGCCGGCTGTATCTGAGCGATCAGGTCACGACCATCGACATGAGCCGCTATATCGGCGAGCTGATCGGCGATCTGGGCTCCAGCATGGGGCCCGACTGGGCCGCCGCCATCGAAACCGATCTGGACCCGGTCTGCATCGAGCCAGGGCGCGCCATCACCATCGGCCTGATCCTGACGGAACTGATCATCAACGCCCAGAAATACGCCTATGGCGGCAAGCCTGGTCCGCTGCGGATCGCCTTCCAGGAAGACGGCGCCTTCTTCCGCATGACGGTGGAGGACGAGGGCGCCGGCGGGCATCTGGCCGGCAAGGGGTTCGGCTCGATGATGATCAAGAGCCTGGTCGGTCAGCTGGACGGGACGATCGACTATCGCAATCGCGCGCCGGGCCTCAGCGTCGTGTTGCGAGCGCGGATCGATCCACTCCTGTAAGGCGTGGCGTGACGGCGCCTGTGGCGTCAGGTCGCAGGGCGTCGTAAGAGCCGGGCCATGTCCGCCCTGGCCTTTCGTCTCTCCTCGCGCGCCTTTGCGCTGATCGTTCTGCTGATCGCCGCCAGCGTGCTGGGCCTTGCGCCCATTCTGGTGCGGTTGACCGAGACGGGACCGGCGGCGGCGGGGTTCTGGCGGTTCCTGTTCGCCCTGCCCCTGCTGACGATCTTGGCGTCGCGCGAACCGGGCGGCGTCGGCGCGCCGTCGAAATGGGCGCTGCTGGCGGGCCTGTTCTTCGCCCTGGACCTCAGCTTCTGGCACTACGGCATCGTCATGACCTCGGTCGCCAACGCCACGGTGCTGTGCAACCTGACGCCGGTCGTCGTGACCCTGTTCGGCTGGTTTGTGCTAAAGGAGCGGCCGCACCGGCTGTTCATCCTAGCCTTGGCCCTGGCCATGGGCGGCGCCTTCGCCATGGCGGCGAGCGCGGACGGCGGACAGGGGACCAATCCATTGCTGGGCGACCTGTTCTCCCTGTCGGTGGCGGTCTGGTACTCGGGCTATTTTCTGGCGGTGCAGGCGGCACGGCGCACGGCCGGCGCGATGCGGGTGACCTTCTGGGCGACGCTGCTGGGCGCGCCCCTGCTGTTGATCGTCGCCCTGGCGCTGGGCGAGGCTGTCATCCCCGCCGGATCGGCCGGCTGGGCCGCCTGCGTGGCCATGGGCGTGATGCACGTCTTCGGCCAAGGCGGCGTGGCCTGGGCGCTGGGCAAACTGCCCGCCTCGGTCACGGCCGTGACCATCCTGATCCAGCCTGTTGTCGCGGGCCTGCTGGGCTGGTGGATCTTCGGCGAGACCCTGACGTCAGTTCAGGCCCTGGGCGGCGCCCTGGTGCTGGGCGCCATCGTCCTGGCGCAGCGGTCGCAGCGCACCAAGACCGTCCAAGCCGCCGAGACCAAGCCGCATGACGCATCAAACGGGCTCAAGTAGCGCGAGGCGCGGTAGCCCAAAAAGAACAAAACGGGCGCGGGAGAAACTCCCGCGCCCGCCTCTAAGCCTTGAAGGCTGGATCGACTTAAAGAACCTTGAGGTCGATCGCCGAAGTCTTGCCGCGCTGGTTTTCCAGCTCGTATTCGACCTTGGCGTTCTCATCGAGGCCCTGAAGTCCGGCCTTCTGAACGGCGGTGACGTGAACGAACACGTCGGAGCCGCCGCTATCGGGCTGGATGAAGCCGTAGCCCTTGGTGGGGTTGAACCACTTGACCGTGCCGGTCGCCATGTCTGCGTCTCCGTAAACGCGCTTTTCCAGGCGGATCCCCCTCGAGGTGACCCGACAATCCATCTGGACAGCTCGTTCAGGCGAAGGAGCGAAACGCGGGTTTGGACCCCACGCGAAATCCGGACTGCAGCGATGTTGTCACCCGGCTTTTCCAGACGGTCAACAGCAAAGCGAGTCGCACCGGACGCATTCAGGCTTAACGACAGAGGCCCCGCGCAGCCCCGTCGATGTGGAGATGGTTGGCGTGGGCGGCGTTGTAGTCGGGGGTCAACACCGTCGAGAACAGCTGGCAGGCCCCGTCGCGCAAGGCGTGCAGGAAGCGGCCGCCCGGCTCGCCTGCGGGCCCATCGCCGCGCCAATCGTTCAGAACGCTGACGGTCCGACCGTCCTTCAAGGTCACCGCTGCGACATCCAGCGCATTGGCCTTGGCATGTTCGCTGGGCCGCTCGGCCTCGTCCTGCGAGCCGTAGATGCGGCGGCATGAATAGGTGCCGTAGTTCTCCACCCGCGCGGGCGCCGAGCCCAGAATGTCTCGCGAGGCCGGGCGCAGCACCTGTCGATCCCAGATAACGTAGCGGACCGCCAGCGGGCACTGCATGACGACATCGGCGGGGGCCAGCGGCGTCACCTCGCCGCCCGTGATCCGCACCGCCCCGCGCACCACGCAGAAGCCGCCGTCGTCGCGGTCGGGCGCGCGTTCGACCTGAACCCCCGCATTGCGCAGCGCCTGCATACAGGCCTCGGTCGCGCCTTCGACGGCCTCGGGCGTGGCGGCGGTCGGCACATCGAAGGCGGCGACCTTTGCGGTGGTCGCGCGGCCCAGCGGACGATCCAGATCCAGCGGCTTCCACGGCAGGTCCTGGGGCGGAGCGAAGGCGTTCAACAACGCAAAGCCGGCGCAGACCAGCAGCGCCAGCTCCCACACCAGATTCCACATGTCCGCCAGATCGCGCTTCATTCGGCCCCTCGGAGGCCGGACGGGCCCGGCGCCTTAACGCCCAGCTTCGCAGTCGGCTCCCTCGCCCTTGCTCTCTGCCGGCCCTCGGCCCACTCTCTTGCTATGGGAAAGAAATCCGACGCCTATGACGCCGAGCTGGAACAGATCCAGCTGGCCATCGTCCAGACCCAGGCCTGGAGCATCGAGCATGGCTCGCGCGTGGTCATCGTGCTGGAGGGGCGCGACACCGCCGGCAAGGACGGCGCGATCAAGCGCCTGACCGAACATATGTCGCCGCGCCAGACCCGCGTCATCGCACTGCCCAAACCCAGCGACCGCGAGACCAGCCAGTGGTATGTCCAGCGCTATGTCCCGCACCTGCCGGCGGCGGGCGAAACGGTGATCTTCAACCGGTCCTGGTACAACCGCGCCGGGGTCGAGCCGGTCATGGGCTATTGCACGCCCGAGCAGTACGCCCAGTTCATGACCGACGCCCCGCGCTTCGAACGGATGCTGACCGACGACGGGATCATCCTGATCAAGATCTGGCTGGACATCTCGCGCAAGGAGCAGGCGAAGCGGCTCAAGGAACGCCGCGAGGATCCGTTGAAGAAGTTCAAGCTGTCGTCGCTGGACGCCGAGGCCGAAGCGCGGTTCGACGCCTATTCCGACGCTCGCGACCGGATGCTGGACGAGACCGACCGCGACTATGCGCCCTGGACCGTCGTCGCCACCGACGACAAGAAGACGGCGCGCCTGAACATCGGCCGCTACATCCTGTCTGTGCTGAGCCACACCAGCATCGACATCAAGAAACCGGATCCCGACGTCGTGTTCAGCGCCGGAAAGTCCAAGGGCAAGCTGGCGCGCTGAAGCGCCTCAGGCCGTTCTGACGATCCCGCCAGAGGCCGCCACCGGCCAAGGTGTCAGCCGCCCGCCCGCGCAGGGGCCGCCCTTGCATTCGCCGGTCAGCGGTTCGAACACCGCCCCATGCCAGCCGCACAGGATCAGCGCGCCGTCCGGCGTCAGATAGCGGTCGATCTCCATCGCGATCGGAAAGCCGGCGTGCGGGCAGCGATCGACCCAGCCCGCGACCTGACCGTCCTTCCTGACCACGAAGCCGTGGAAGAAGGCCTCGCCGATCTGCAGCACGAAGCCGCGCGAGCCGGGGTCGGCGATGTCGCCCTCGGCGCACAGGGCCACGCCGGGCGGCGTCTTCCAGACCCGTTTGCGCTCGCCCGGCGCCTCGGCCGCTTCAGACACGTTCGGCCTTCAACGGGCGCGACAGCAGGCCGTCGATCAGACCATCGACATCGATCTCGCCGGCCAGCAGCGCGGCGACCCCTTCCGAAATCGGGATTTCCACGCCCAGACGCGCGGCCAGTTCGCGAACCGCCGGCGCGCTTTCATAGCCTTCCGCCACCGACCGTTTGCCGGCCAGGGCCTGTTCGACCGTCTGTCCCTGACCCAGGGCCAGACCCAGGCTCATGTTGCGCGACTGGGGGCTGGAGCATGTCAGGACGAGGTCGCCCAGGCCGCATAGGCCCGCCACCGTCTCCGCCTGCCCCCCCATGGCGACGGCGAGGCGGGTCATTTCCGCAAAGCCGCGCGTGATCAAGGCGGCGTGTGCGCTGCGGCCCAACTGGCGCCCCTCGGAGATGCCGCAGGCGATGGCCAAGACGTTCTTCAGCGCGCCACCCGCCTCGGCGCCCACCAGATCGGTCGCCAGATAGGGCCGGAAGCCCGGCGCCGACAGGGTGTTCAGCAAGGCCTCGCCCAGCCCCTGATCGGCGCAGGCCAAGGTCACGGCGGTCGGCAGGCCGCGCGACACCTCGCCCGCGAAACTGGGGCCGGACAGGACGGCGGCGGGAGCGTCCGGCAGGGTCTCGGCAAGCACCTCGGTCATCAGCTTCATCGTGCCGCGCTCGACCCCCTTGGAGCACAGCACCACCGGCACGCCGGCGCGATAGTGGGGCGCAAACGCCGTCAGCGTGGCGCGCATATGCTGGGCCGGCGGCACCGCCAGGATCACGTCGCAGTCGCCCAGATCAGCCAGATCGGCGGTGAATTTCAGGTCTTCGGCCAGCGGCACGCCAGGCAGATACAGGTCGTTGGCTCGCGTCGCCCGCATCGTCTCGACCAACTGCTGCTCGCGCGCCTGCAAGGTTGTGTCCAGTCCGGCCCGAACGCACACCTGCGCCAGAGCCGTGCCCCAGGCGCCCGCGCCGATGACCCCTGCCGTGCGAAATTCCATACGCCCTCCCGAGGCTTGTTTATCGTTCACGCCTTGGCGCCCTTGCGGCCCGGCTTGTGAGAAGGATCGGACAGGGCGCGCGCTTCGTCCAGCGGCCATCGCGGCCGGGCGACGACGTCAATGTCGCTGGTCAGGCCCAGCGCCAGCCGTTCCGCCCCCGCCAGGGCGATCATCGCCGCATTGTCGGTGCAATAGGCCATGGGCGGCGCCAGGAAGTCGAAGCCGTATTTCGCCGCCGTCGCCTGCAAGGTCGCGCGGATGGTCTTGTTGGCCGCGACCCCGCCCGCGACGACGAAAAGCCGGTGCTCGTGGGTTTCGGCATAAGCGGCCAGCGCCCGTTCCGACCGATCCGAAAGTTGGCGGGCGATGGCGTTTTGCACCGCGTCGGCCAGATCCGCCTTGTCCTGCTCGGTCTCGCAGGTCTGGGCGATACGGAAGGCCGCCGTCTTCAGGCCCGAGAAGGAGAAGTCGCAATCCTTGCGGCCCAAGAGGGCGCGCGGCAGATCGATCTTCGACCCGTCGCCTTGCATGGCCAATCGTTCCAACGCCGGTCCGCCCGGATAACCCAGGCCCAAGGCCTTGGCGATCTTGTCGAAGGCCTCGCCGGCCGCGTCGTCGATGGTGGCGCCGATCCGGCTCATGTCACCGACGCCACGCACCTCCAGAAGCTGGCAATGGCCGCCCGAGACCAGCAGCAGCAGGAAGGGATAGGCGACTTCCGCTCCCAGTCGGGCGGACACCGCATGACCCTCCAGATGGTTGACCGCAATCAACGGCAGGCCGCGCGCCAGCGCCGCCGCCTTGCCGAAGCTGAGGCCCACCATGACCCCGCCGACCAGACCCGGCCCGGCCGTCGCCGCGATCCCGTCCAGCCCGTCATAGTCCATGTCCGCCTCTGCCATCGCGCGGCGCGTGACCTCGGCGATCATCTCGACATGGCTGCGGGCCGCGATCTCGGGCACCACGCCGCCATAGGCCGCATGGTCGTCGATCTGGCTGTGAACCACGGAGGACAACACCTCCGCCCGACCGCCCGTCAGGCGCACGACCGAGGCGGCGGTCTCGTCGCAGCTGGTCTCCAGGCCCAGCACCGTCAGCGGACCGGGACGAGGGGGGACATCCCGTCCAGTTGCCGCATCGGCGCCGCTGCTATAGTCGGCGGACATCTCCATCGGGTCGAGGTAGCGACCCGGCGACCGGTGCGCAACGCTCATGACCTTTCCTCTCCGCATCGGCACCCGGCGCTCCAAGCTGGCGCTCGCCCAATCCGGCATGATGCAGCGCGCCATCGGCCGCGCCCTGAACGTGCCCGAGGGAGAGATCGAGACGGCCGTTCCTCTGGTCGAGATCGTCACCACCGGCGACCGCATCCAGGATCGCCGCCTGCTGGAAGTCGGCGGCAAGGCTCTGTTCACCAAGGAGATCGAGGAGGCCCTTCTGGCCGGCCGGATCGACATCGCCATCCATTCGATGAAGGACGTCCCCGCCGAACAGCCCGACGGCCTGTGCATCGCCGCCATCCCCGAGCGCGAGGACGCCCGCGACGCCTTCATCAGCCGTGACTTCGACAGTTTCGACGCCCTGCCCTTCGGCGCGCGCCTGGGCACCGCCAGCCTGAGACGGCAGGCCCAGGCGCTGGCCCTGCGGCCGGACCTGAAGGTCGAGATGCTGCGCGGAAACATCGACACCCGCCTGCGCCGCGCGGCCGAGGGCGACTTCGACGCGATCCTTCTAGCCGTCTCGGGCATGACGCGTCTGGGCGTCACCGACCATATCCGCGAGAAGCTGTCTCTGGACGCCTTCCTGCCGGCGCCGGGCCAGGGCGCCCTGGCGATCCAGACCCGCGCCGCCGACATCGACGCGCCCCTAAACGCCCAATGGGTCGCCGCCCTGAACCATCCCGAGACCGCCCTGTGCATCGCCGCCGAGCGCGGCGCCATGACGGCGCTGGAGGGGTCGTGCCGCACCGCCGTCGGCGCCTTTGCCCGCATCGAACACGACACCCTGCACCTGACCACCGAGATGCTCAGCCCGGATGGGTCCGCCCGCTGGCGGCGTGTCGGCGATCTTTTCCAACCGACCGAAGCCGACGCGCGCGCACTGGGCCAACGCCTGGGCGGAGAGGTCCACGCCTCGGCCGGTGATCAGGAAGTCGATCCCGCGACCCTGGACGGATGAACGTTCCGCCGACACGAGTCTGGATCACCCGCGCCGAACCGGGCGCCCCACGCACCGCCGCCCGCCTGCGCGACATGGGGTTCGAGCCGATCGTCGCGCCCCTGCTGAGCCTCGAAACGCTGACGCCTCCCGTTCCCGATCTGGCGTCGTTCGCCGCCTTGGCCTTCACCAGCATCAACGGCGTGGCCGCCTTCGCCGCTCTGACGCCCCGCCGCGACCGTCCGGTATTCGCCGTCGGCGATGCGACCGCCCAGGCCGCCCATGATGCGGGCTTCGCCGATGTCCGCTCCGCTTCCGGCGACCTGCACGCCCTCGCCCGCCTGATCGCCAACGCCATCGCCAACGCCGATGTCCTGGTCCCTCAGGCCGAAACCCCCGCCGGCGATTTCACCGCCACCCTCACCGCCGCCGGCGCCCGCAATGTGTCGATCCAGTCGCTAACGGTGTATCGCGCCATCGAAATGCCAGCTGCGGCGCCCGCGCTGTTCGACGCCGTTCTGATCCACTCCCCCCGCGCCGGACAAGCCCTCGCCAAGCTTTATCACGACGTCCTGGCCCAAGCCGTCCTCGCCTGCATCTCTCCCGCCGCCGCGGCCCCGCTCGCCGCGCTGGGCCTGACGCCCGTTGTGGCAAAATCGCCCGACGAGACCTCATTGCTCACGATCTTGAACACCGCGCTTGGCAAGCGCGATCCGGCCGTATAAAGACCCCGTCTCGCGCGGACAGCTTCGTCCGTTGCAACCGGGCCGCTTTAGCTCAGCCGGTAGAGCACATCATTCGTAATGATGGGGTCAGGTGTTCGAGTCACCTAAGCGGCACCACTTCTCCGAGCGCGGTTCGCGCGGGAGGCGGCGTCTAGATCGCCGAAATATATCCTCAAGGTAGAATCGTCACCTGCAATGCACGTAGCAATCCCTAGCTAAGCAGCTTTGGCTTGACGGGGTCGGTGTTTTGGGGCCATGGCGCCGCATTATCTATGCCCGCAGGCCGACATGAACGACGCAGTTGATCCCGTAGACATCGCCATCGGCGGACGCATCCGCACCCGTCGTGAGGAACTGCGCATCACCCAGGCGCAGTTGGCCGCCGGCGCAGGCGTGACCTTCCAGCAGATCCAGAAGTACGAGCGGGGCGTGAACCGCGTCTCGGCCGCCCGCCTGCTGCAGATCGCTTCGGTGCTGAAATCGACCGGCGCGGCCCTGCTGGGCGAACTGGAAACGGCCGAGGGCGACGAGCTGGCGCTGGCCGCTCCCGGGGTCGCCGAACTGCTGGCGGCTTTCCGCGGCATCAAGGACGCCGCCCAGCGCGACGCCCTTTTGGCCGTGGCCAAGGGCCTGCGCGGCTGATCAGGCCCGGTTGCTGGCGCTTTTCAGCAACTGCTCAACCTCATCGCGATGGTCGGCGCCCTCGAGAGCCGCGCCTGCCAGCCACGACTGGATGGCATCCAAGGCACGAGCATCTCGTCCGTCCGAGCGGCCGGCGTCGGACAGGCTTTGGCGGATAATCTCGATCATGCAGACCGCCTCGACGGCCGAGGTCGGGGCGTGATCGAGAAGCGTGGTTTCCGCCGCTTCCATCGGCGCCAGATCCAGTTCGACAAGCAGGTTCTCGCCGCTGGCGGACAGCGATGACGATACGACCTGTTTCGCCAGATTGGCCGTTTCCAGCCACGAGCGGAAAAGCGGCATGAAGGCGGGGGTGGTTTGGGTGTTCATGACATTCAGACTTTCTGTAGCGCCCGGATCGATCCGGGCGCTGATTTGGGACGGGCGTAGGGGGCGCACTGGGCCTCCCAGACGCCCAAGAGGGCGAGGAGCAGGAGCTCGAACCAGACGACCATTCGGGTCGATACGATCGACCACAGCAGGGCGTCGGAGCCGGCGATGCCGGCCAGATGGGTCGAAACCGCGATGAGCTGGGCGCCGGCGGCGAGAAGCAGCCACCATCGGTCGTAACGGAGCGCCAGACCGACCAGCAGACAGAACATGGACACCGACAGGATCGCCACCCCCCACCGGAAATGCCCGATGAACAGGTGATCGACCAATGGCGTGCCCCAGTTGAGGACGACCAGAGCGACCAAGGCGATCCGCTCCGGCATACGACCCTTCCAGAGCAGAAGCGCCATGACGCCGTAGGTCAGACCCACCAGAAACAAGGACAGCGGCGACCCCATTCCGATGGCCGCGATCAAGCGGCGACGGCGAGAACCGGTGCGAACCCAGTGGGTTTGACCGTCTTGTCTTCTTGCGCGCCATCCATATGCCAGCCGACCTGATGGTCGTCGGCGACATGGGCCAGTTCGCAGTGACTGGCGATGACGGCGCTACGAACCTCGGCCAGTTGGCTTAGACCGCGCACCATATTGGCCAGCGCTTCCTGTCCAACCTCGGCCGCCAGACGCGCCTCGACCCGACCTTCCAACGCGGTCTGAACCAAGCGGCTGACCTCGATCATCGCCTGATCGACGGCGTGTTCTGCGGTTCTGACCTGCCGTGCCACGCGGACGCCGACGTGCATGTTCTTCATTGGCTCACCTTCCTTTAAGCCGTTTGGTCAGCGCATTTCAGCGGGAGCAAGCCGGTCGAAAAGGGATGGAACCACCATGCCCGCCGTCACGATCCCGATGGCGAACAGAAGGGCGATGGCGGCCCCGGCGACGATGATCCCCACTCTCGCCAGAGCGCCCCGAGGAGGCGCAGGCAGAAGCCAGGAAGTCGTTGGGTCGGAAACCGCATCGTCCGACTGTTCGGCCGACGTGGGATCATTGAGCGTATTGGGGCCGGTGTCGGGAATGAGTGTCGACGCCTCTGAGTAGCCAATACTCAGTCGCCTGGCCGCCAGTTTGCGGTCCGAAACGCCCAGCTTGGCATAGGCGCGATGCAGGTGATTGCCGACCGTGCGCGGCGAGATACGCAGGCGCGCAGCGATTTCCTTGTCCTCAAGACCCTGGCCGGCCAGGCGGACACATTCGCTCTCTCTCGTCGTCAGGCCTTCTGGCATGGGGACCCCCTTGGGCCTGTTTACCCTAAAATGAGGGGGAGTCAGCCGATATGCTTACGCCGCAAAGCAGTTTCTGGCGGCTGGGCGCTGCGTTAGATCACTTGAACATATAAGCATATCTTTATATGTCTGTCGGTCTGACACTGACAGGAGCCTCTCTTGGCCGCTCGTTCTTCCTTCCTCTTCACCTCGGAAAGCGTTTCCGAAGGCCACCCAGACAAGGTCGCGGACCGCATCTCCGACACGGTCGTGGACGCCTTCCTGGCCAAGGATCCCGAGGCGCGCGTGGCGTGCGAGACCCTGGTGACGACCCAGCGCATCGTGCTGGCCGGCGAGGTTCGCGCCACCCAGCCGGGCAACACCAAAGAACAGAACGAAGCCTTCACCCAGAGCATCATCGACAGCCTGGAGCCGCTGGTCCGCGCCGCGGTCAAGGACATCGGCTATGAGCAGGACGGCTTCCACTGGGAGACGGCGGACTACTCCTGCTTCCTGCACGCCCAATCGGCCGACATCGCGGTCGGCGTCGACTCAACCAACGAGAAGGACGAGGGCGCAGGCGATCAGGGGATCATGTTCGGCTATGCGTCGAACGAGACGCCTGAGCTGATGCCGGCGACCCTGCAGTACAGCCACAACATCCTGAAGCGCCTGGCCGAGGTCCGCCACGCCGGCGGCTCGCTGCTTGAGCCGGACGCCAAGAGCCAGGTGACAATTGAATACGAGGACGGCAAACCCAAGCGCGCCGCATCGATCGTGCTTTCGACCCAGCATGTGGCGGGCAAGGGGGCCGAGGTCGAAGCCTTGGTCAAACCGATCATTCTGGAAGTGCTGCCGGAAGGCTTCACCGACGAGAACACCGTCTGGCACATCAACCCTACCGGCATCTTCGAGATCGGCGGACCGGACGGCGACGCCGGCCTGACCGGCCGTAAGATCATCGTCGACACCTACGGCGGCGCGGCGCCCCACGGCGGCGGCGCCTTCTCGGGCAAGGATCCGACCAAGGTGGACCGTTCGGCGGCCTATGCCTGCCGTTACCTGGCCAAGAACGTCGTCGCCGCCGGCCTGGCCGACCGCTGCACGATCCAGATTTCATACGCCATCGGCGTGGCCAAGCCCCAGTCGATCCACGTCGATCTGCACGGCACCGGCAAGATTTCCGAAGCCGTTCTGGAAGACAAAATTCTGGACCTGATCGGCGGCGCCACGCCGCGTGCGATCCGCCAGCACCTGCAACTGAACAAGCCGATCTACGCCCGCACAACCGCCTACGGCCACTTCGGCCGCGAGCCGGACGCGGATGGCGGTTTCAGCTGGGAAAAGACCGATCTGGTCGATCAGCTGAAGGCGCTGGCCTAAGGCTTCAAGCGGCCTGATCGATGGTCAGGCCGCGCACGCCCGCCAGATTGGCGTCGGTCAGGTCGGCCTGACGGGTCTGGGCGCCGTGCAGCGTTGCACGGCCCAGATCGGCGCCGGTTAGGACGGCGCGCTTCAGGTCGGCGCCAGACAGGTCCGCGCCGCGGAGCACAGCGCCCGTCAGATCGGCCGGCATCAGGCGATCAGCGGCGATCAGAAGCGGGCCAAGTTGCGCCTCGCGCATGTCCGCTCCGTTCAGTCGCGCACCCCGAAGGCGCGCGCCACGCAGGTCGGCGCGCCGCAGTTTGGCCGAGCGCAGGTCGGCGTTGTCGAGCTGGGCGCCCTGCAGCTGCACCCCCTCCATATCCAGGCCGTAGAAGACCGCGCCCTTGGCCGACAGGGCGGTCAGATTCAGGCCCGTGATCGACTTCAGCGGACGCAGGTCGACGCCGTTGAAGACCGACGGCTGTCCTTCCGCGCCGCCGGTCTCGCACCAGCGCGCATGTTCACGCAGCATCTCGGCGGCTGGCATTTTTTCCACGGACTCGCAGGACGACTTGTTGTCGGTCAGGGCGCCCTGCATGTCGGCGCCGTCGGCGCGCCACATGGTCGTCTTGCAGCCCACAAGGATGGCGTCGCGAAGGTCCGCGCCCGACAGGTCCGCCCCTGACAGATCCGCGCCGGCCAGGTCGGCCCCGCGGAAATCCGCCTGTTTCAGATTGGCCCGCACGAGCTTGCAGTCCTTCATCACCGCGCCGGAGAAGTCGGCCTTCACCGCGATGACGCCGGCCATCTTGGAGCGTTGAAGATTGGCGCCGGCCAAGCAGGCGCCGCTGGCCTCGGTCTCGTCGCGGTGGCGCGGTTCGATGACTTTGAAGCCCAATCTGGCGTCGGCGGCCGCGATGGTGCCCTCGCGCAGGTCGGCCTCGAACAGATCGGCCCCCGACAGGTCCGCCCCGCGCAGGCAGGCGCCGCGCAGGTCGGAGCGGCGCAGGCTGGCCTCGGCCAGGATCGCATCCTGCATGTCCGCGCCGAAGAAGTTGGCGTTGTCCAGCTTGGCCCCGGTCAGATCGCAGCCTTCCAGACAGGCGGCGGCGAAATCGGCGTCGGCCAGATTGCGGCCCTTCAGGCTGAGGCCCGACAGGTCCATCCAGGCGAAGACCGCGCGGGCGCCGCCGGGTCGGGCCTGGAACAGCCGATCGTGCCGGGCGCAGATAACGTCCAGCTCCGCCTGCGTCAGGCGCTTTCTCACGAGGGGTTCAGCGGCGAGGGCCATCAGGGCACATTACGCGCCCTGACTTAAGAAACCTTTGAACGGCGAAGCCGCCTCAGACGGTCAGCAGCCCCTGGGCCTGAAGGGCCTCGGCCAGCTCGCCCGGCCCGGTCCACAGGCGCGTGTAGCCCGCTTCGCCCAGACGTTTCAGCTCGGTGACCAGATCGGCCTTGGGCGAGGCGACGAACCGGCCGTCGAACCCGGCGCCGTCTTCGCTGATGCGCACCATCGGGCGGCCGGTTTCCAGTCGGTGCAGGAAGCCTTCGCACAGGGCCGCGCCCTCTTCGCACATCAGGCCGGTCTCGACCGTCAGCCCTTGCGCGCGCAGCCGCTCGGTGCCGCGTCCGGCCGCGAACGGCGACGGGTCCATACAGGCGATCACGACCCGCGCCACGCCCGCCTCGGTCAGGAAGTGGGCGCAGGACTTGCGGCCCGACGACCGCGCGCCGCAGGGTTCCAGCGTGACATAGACGGTCGAGCCCACGACATCCGCGCCGGCGGCCGGCACGGCCTGCTCCTCGGCATGGGGACGACCGCCCGGCGCGGTGGCGGCCTGGGCGATGACCCGGCCGTCCTTGACGATGACGCAGCCGACCGCCGGGTTGGGCCAGGTCTCGCCCATCCGGCCGGTCGCCAGGGTGATCGCCTGGGCCATAAAGGCCTGGTCGGCTTCGCTCCAGCTCATGATGCGGTCGGCAATGTCTCGGCGCGAGCGGCGTCGAGGTAGCGGGCGGCGATGGGCTTCAGGTCCGCGTCCAGATCGATCTCCAGCGGATTGCCGGTCGGGATTTCGACGCCGACGATCTGATCGTCCGGCACGTTGAACAGAAGTTTGACGATGGCGCGCAGGGAGTTGCCGTGGGCGGCGATCAGCACGTCCTCGCCCGCCTTCAGACGCGGCGCGATCTCGGCGTCCCAATAGGGCTTCACCCGGTCCAGCGTGGTTTTCAGGCTTTCGGTGTCGGGAATGGCCTTGCCGGCGTAGCGCGGGTCGGCGTTGAAATCGAACTCGCCGCCGGGCGCCAGCGGGGGCGGCGGCACATCATAGCTACGCCGCCAGATCTTGACCTGGTCTTCGCCGTGCTTCTGGGCCGTCTCGGCCTTGTTCAGACCCGTCAGACCACCGTAGTGGCGCTCGTTCAGCCGCCAGTCCTCGATCACCGGCACATCGGTCAGGCCCGCCGACTGCAACGCCAGTGCGCCGGTGCGCTGGGCGCGCGTCAGGACCGAGGTGAACATCACAGTCGGCTTGAACCCGGCCTCAGCGATCAGTTCGCCGCCGCGACGCGCCTGGGCCTCGCCTTCGGCCGTCAGGTCCACATCGACCCAGCCGGTGAAACGGTTCTCGAGGTTCCACTGGCTCTGGCCGTGGCGGAGCAGGATCAGGCGCGGCATTCGGTCGGTCCTTCGAAATACGGCCTTTCGGGGTAGGACGCCCTCCGAAGTCGGTCAAGGCTCGCGGGCCTCGGCATTGCTTGTCGCGTCGCGCAGGTCGGGGTAACGGTCGGATCGATGTCCGACCGTCTTTTCTTTCCCCTGGCGCTCGCCGCCGCCGTCGTGATGATCGCCTTGGCGACCGTCTGGCCCTGATCCTCTAGAAGAGGATCTTGCGCAGATTGATGCGGAAGACGCGCCCCTGCGGGTCCAGATAGTCGCGCTGATAGTTGACCGGCGTCTGGCCGTCGCTGCTGGTCACCGAGACGCGGTCGTCAAAGATGTTCTGAACGCCGAAGCCGATCCGCGTGCCCTTCAGGAACGGGAAGCGCTCGACCCATGACGTGCGTTGGGTCAGGTCGGCGAAGGCGAACAGATTGACCGTGGTCCGGCCCGAGAAGTCCAGATCGGGCGAACCCAGCGCGTCGCCGTTGACCGTCGTGCCCGAGCGCCAGTTGGCGTTGACGAAGGCTCCCACACCGTTTCTGGACAGGCCGGTCTGAAGCTGGACCTCATGGCGCGACTGACCGCCAGAGCCGGAGATGGAATCGCCGTCCAGCAGATCCAGCGGCGCCAGACCGTCGCGAATGGTGACCTCGTCCTGGACACGCCAGGTGTGGGTCAGCGACAGGTTGAAGATGCCTTGGCCGGGCTGCATTCCCGATCCACGCCCGCCGCGCATCCGTCCGCCGCCAGGACCGCCTGGTCCGCCCGGTCCGCCCATCATCATCATTCCGCCGCCGCCCGGACCGCCGCGTCCGCCCGGACCACGACCACCCGCAGCCGCCGGGTTCGGCTTGCCGAACGGGCGCGAGAAGTTGAAACCCCACTGTACGTCCTGCTGCTCGCGCTTGAAGAAGTTCAGCGGACGAGCGTCGATGGACACCAGATTGCCGTCCGCATCGCGATCGAACCGCTCCGGCAGGGCCGCTTCCAGATCGGGCGTGATGGCCGGGAAGCTGGAGATTTCGTTGTCCGCTTCGGTGCGGGTGTAGGCCAGGTTCAGGCGGAAATCCTTGTCCGACACCGGCTGCCAGTTCATGCCCAGCTTCAGGATACGCCGATCCTCGGCCTGCAGATTGGGATCGCCGCCGGTGATGCGGTTGATCTCGACGGTCTGGCCGGTCCGGAAGTCGAAGACCGGCGTATTCGGAGTCGATACTGTCGGGTCGTTCAGCTGCTGGACCGTCGGCGCCTTGCCCTCGTCGGAATAGTTGGCCGAGAAGGACAGCCGCTCGACCGGCGACCAGTTCAGCCCGGCCCCGACCGAGGATACGCCGCCGAAGTCGGACAGTTCTTGGTAGGCCAGGTTCAGATTGGCCGACAGGTCGCCGATCTTGGACAGGACGCCGCGCTCGACGTTGGAGATCGGCAGATCGAAGTTGGCCTGGACGCTGCCTGCGTTGCGCGACTGCGACCGATCCACGGCCACGCCCGAACGCAGGCTCTCGGAGTCAAGCGATTGATAGCCGGCCCCGACCTTGATGGTCGAGGTAATGTCGCCGGCCGGCAGCTCATAGGGACGCCCGTTCAGCACCAGTTCCGCCGTCGCCGTCTGGGCCACGGAGTTGGCGGTGTCGCGCGGTCTCACCACAGCCCGGTCGGTCAGGTCGCCGAACGGATTGACGGTCAGATCGCCCGCGATGAGATCCTGCAGCGCATCCGCATCGACGCCGCGTCCCGTCGTGGTGTCGGTCTCGACGCGGCTGTATTCGCCCGTCGCCGTCCAGCGCCAGTCGCCGACATAGCCGTCGAACACCGTGCCCAGTTCGGCCGTGCGGGTATCGGTCTTGCGCGTCAGAGCGTCGGGCAGATCCAGATAGCTGAACAGATTGACGTCCTGGCCGGTCGGCGAGAACGGATTGGTCCCCGGCACGGTCAGCTGAACATTGGGCAGCCCGTGGTAGCTGAAGCTGTTTGAGTCCTCCACGCTGCCGCTCAGCGTCATGCCGACCTTGTCGTTCAGGTCGTGCTTGTAGGTCCCCGACACCGAAAGCTCGTCCGTCTTGGGCAGCAGGGTGCGATAGGCGCTAGCCAGTTCGCTGTCGCCGCCGGCAGTCGTGCTGCGGTCGATGTCGCGCTCGGTCTCGAACAGGGTGTTGGAGGTCGTGCCATTGATATCGACCGACCAGCGATCGGAGCCGGCGATGCGCAGGACATTGTTCTCGTTGGCGGTGGTCGTGCGACCGCCCTGCTCAGGCCGGCTGACGTTGACCGAGGCGGTCAGGGACTTGAAGTCCGCCTTCAGCACGATGTTCACCACCCGCTGATTGGCGCTGTAGCCATACGACAACGCGGTCTCTTCCGGCAGGACGTCGAACCGTTCGATGGCCTCGGGCGGAATGCCGCGGATCTCGCGAAAGCCCGAAATACGCCGTCCGTTGACCAGGAAGACCGGAGACCCGCCGCGCGCGCTGCGGGTCTGGGCCTCCAGCAGGGTGATCAGCTCGCCGATGTTGGTCGCGCCGAACGCCTGGATCTGCGCGGCGTCGTAGGAGACGATCGGTTCCTGCCCGCCCAGGGCCACTCCGCGCCGCGCCGCCGTCACCTCCACGTCTGGCAGAACGACCGTCGGCTCTTCCTGCTGGACCTGCGCCTGGGCTTCTACCGGCTGGGCCTCGATGGTTTGGGCCTGAACAGGCTGGACGACACCGGCGGCGGGGGCCAGCGCAAGCAGGAGAAGCGCGGTCTGGGTCATGGAACGACGATCCGGGAGATAATTTCAGCCCATGTCAGGACGGGACAAACATGGCCGTAAAACGACACAATTCACGAACAAAGTGAAAGCGTTGCGCGCTTTCAACAGAATGCAAAAACCTGCGACGGAAAGCCGGTCACAGCGCGTTAAAGACTGTTGGGTTGCATTCTGAAGGCGGCCTGCAAGGCGTGCTCAAACAGCAGTCTTGGCCCAACCTCGGAGTCCAGCGATGAAGACTCCGCGTTGACCGCCTCCGGGCTTTCGGCTATAGGCCCGCCCTCTTGAGATTTCCGCGCCGTGGACGTGTGCTCCGCGGCGTTTTCCGTTCGAAGGTTTGACATGGCCAACAACCCCGGCGCCCGCAAGGCGATCCGCAAGATCGAAGCGCGTACCGAAGTGAACAAGGCGCGCCGTTCGCGCGTCCGCACCTATCTGCGCAAGTTCCAGGAAGCTCTGGCCGGCGGCGACGCCGCCGTCGCCAAGACCGCCTTCATCGAGGCTCAGTCCGAGCTGATGCGCGCCGTCTCCAAGGGCGTCGTTCACAAGAACACCGGCTCGCGCAAGGTCTCGCGCCTGGCCGCCCAGCTGAAGAAGCTGTCGGCCGCCTAAGCCAAAATTAATCCAACAGCGGACGGAGCAGCTGTCGCTGTTTCGTTGTGGGATTATAAAGCAATATCAACGGCGAAGGCGCGCAAGCTCCTTCGCCGTTTTGCGTTGCAGCGCTAACTGTCAAAATTCAAAACTGCGATCGACGAGCCCCGATCTCTCCGAAATTCCAAGCGGTGTCAGGGTTTGGCGGAGTCAAACAATTTAACTGCGAATCGACCAACGAATCAGCGTTGACCCACCCGGCTCGCAGCGTAAGTTTTGGCCTCTAACGCACTTCCATCCCAGCACGGATGAAGACGGCGCGAGGCCTATGTTTCGCGTCGGCGGGAGATGTCTGTTCAGAGGTTAGACCCCGTCCGAAAAGCATCGCTTTTCGGCGCAGGAGAAGTCGTCCCTGAACCATCGCCCTGAAGCGCGGAAGGTCGGAATGGTTCTTCTAAGGTGGGCGGGCAAAGATGGTTGGGGGCGCAACGGCGATGGCAGGCGGAACGAAGACGTCGGGACTGACGGATCCGGACCGCATCTGGAGCGAGGCGTCCGTGCGCCTGCGCGCTGAAATCGGCGATGGCCCGTTCTCCTCCTATATCGCCCCGTCGGCCGTCCGCCTGGACAACGCCGGCCACCTGATCCTGGTCACCCCGACCGCCTATGCTCGCGACTGGGTGCGCAAGAACGCCCTGCGTCGCATGAACGAGTTGTGGCTGGGCCTGGACGGCCTGTCGCGCCGCCTCGAGGTGCGCTGCCGCGCCGAAGTGGGTTCGGCGCCGCCAGCCTCGGCCGTGATGCCGGGCAATGTGGTGGACGCCGCCCCGCGCCTGGCCGCTTTCTCCGCCTCGCCGCAGATGGCTCCCGCCGCCCCGATCAGCGCTGACGGCGCCCGCGCCGTACGCGCCGCCGGTCTGCAGGATCGCCTGACGTTCGACAGCTTCGTCGAAGGTCAGGGCAACGCCTTTGCCCTGGCCATCGCCAAACAGGTGGCCAGCTGGGCCGACGGTCACTTCAACCCCGTCTTCTTCTGCGGCCCCTACGGCTATGGCAAGACCCACCTGCTGAACGCCATCGCCTGGGAGGCCCAGCGTCTGCGGCCCGAGGCCAAGGTCGTCTATCTGACCGCCGAACGCTTCCTGTCGACCTTCGTCAAGGCGATGCAGGACCGCTCGACCGCCGCCTTCAAGGAAAGCCTGCGCTCGGCCGACATGCTGCTGCTGGACGACGTCCAGTTCGTGGGCGGCAAGACGTCGACCCAGGAAGAACTGCTCTCGACGCTGACCGCCCTGATCGAGGACGGCAAGCGCATCGTCTTCTCGGCCGACCGTGCGCCCATGGCCCTGACCGAGGTCGAGCCGCGCCTGCGCAGCCACCTCGCCGCCGGCCTGACCTGCCCGGTCGAGGCAGGAGACCGCGAGTTGAAGATCGCCGTGGCCCAGAATCGTCTGAAGGCGCTGTCGGCCCTGGGCGTCGTCCAGGGCGAGGCCAACCCGGAGGTCCTGGCCCAACTGGTGGACCGCACCCCCGGCTCGATGCGCGAGCTCGAGGGCGCCGTGAACACCCTGGCCGCCGCTGCGGGCGCGCGCCTGTCGTCGGTGTCGGTCGATGAAGCCTCGACCCTGCTGGGCATGGCCATGCGCGGCGGGCCCGAGCGCCGCATCACCGTGGACGAGATTCAGAAGACGGTCGCTGACCACTTCAACATGAAACAGGCCGACCTGCTCAGCGAGCGCCGCACCCGTTCGGTCGCCCGCCCGCGCCAGATCGCCATGTATCTGTGCAAGCAGCACACGACCCGCTCCTACCCCGACATCGGTCGCCGTTTCGGCGGGCGCGACCACACCACGGTCCTGCACGGCGTGCGCAAGATCGAGGAGCTGATGCCGCAGGACGATCAGATCGCCCGCGACGTCGAGGCGCTGACGCGCAAGCTGCGGGGCTGAAGCTGTGGAGCAGCGGGTCTGACCCGTTGCTCCCGCCGCGCAATCCGCTAGTGTCCCAGGTCACTTAACCGCAGCCGCCTTGCGAGTCGGCCGCGCCGGGCGAGACGACATGCAGCTGACCATCGAACGATCCGCGCTCCTGAAGGCCCTGGGCCACGTGCAGAGCGTCGTCGAACGTCGAAACACCATTCCGATCCTGTCCAACGTCCTGCTGAGCGCGGGCCGCGACCGGCTGGCCTTCGCCGCCACCGATCTGGACATGGAAATGGTGGACGAGGCCGAGGCCCAGGTTCAGGTCGAGGGTCAAATCACAGCTCCCGCCCACACCCTGTACGAGATCGTGCGCAAGCTGCCGGAAGGCGCCGAGGTCTCGTTGCTCTATTCGGGCGACGATCCCCGCCTGGTCGTCTCGGCCGGCCGGTCGCGCTTCAACCTGCCGGTCCTGCCGGCGGGCGACTTCCCCGTCATGTCCACTGACAGCGCCGGCGCCTCCTATGTCCTGCCCAAGGAGGATCTGGCCCGCCTGATCGACAAGACCCGGTTCGCGGTCTCGACCGAGGAAACGCGCTACTATCTGAACGGCCTTTATCTTCACACGGTCGCCGAGGCCGGCATTCCCCTGTTGCGCGCCGTCGCCACCGACGGCCACCGCCTGGCCCTGGCCGAGACCCCGGCGCCCGAGGGCGCGGCCGGCGGCCCCGGCGTCATCGTGCCGCGCAAGACCGTGGACCAGGTCCGTCGTCTGCTGGACGACGCCGGCGGCGCGGTCGAGGTC